>JAFDEW010000270.1 GCA_019310125.1 Deltaproteobacteria bacterium
TGAAGGTGTGCTGGTAACCTGGCGCCCGGTGTTGTTGGTGGCAGGGTTTGGGTGTGTATTCTTCTCTTTGGTTGTTCAGGGAATTACTATGAAACCGCTAATGCGAAAGCTCGGTATTTAAGGTTCGGGGAGTTTTTTTAATTTAACCGCTCCATGAATAATTCGCAACTACATCGTATAAACTCATTCATAAGGTCTCGTAACGAAAAAATAGTGTACGATTTCGTTGCCGATCACTCATTCCGTTTAATCTGGGGTTCTAAAAGAAAAACTCCCCGACTGCCGAATGTTATTAGATAGTGCCCGAACGAAAACTAGGATTTTTCGTTAAGATCAAGGGCAAATCTGCAGGATAGCAGATTTGGACAGCTGCCGAGCTGCCCGCAAGGGCGAGGGGCAGGGATGCCCCGAGTCAACACGAAAATTTTAACCACAGGAATACGGGTAGTATTTCGAGGATTAAAATTTGAGTCTGACGCAGATATTGGCGGAAAAGACAGTTTTCGTTCAGGCACTAGATATCAAAAAGAGTATTTCCAGGATAGAAAGGATATATAAAAAACAAAACCGTGCAGGAAGACCAAAACAAAACCGCTTCAAACGCCGATACCGAACCTCCCGAAGCTCCGCTCCCCCCGGAACAGCTGATCAGTCTTAAAAACCGTATTTTTATCATTGTGGCATCTTTATTGGCCCTGTTTTTAGCGGCCCTGGACGCCCTGGTGATGGGGGCGGCCATGCCGTCTATTGTAGCGCACCTGGGCGGGCTTCATCTATACAGCTGGGCCTTTTCCTCCTATCTTTTGAGCCGAGCGGTGGCCCTGCCGCTTTTTGGCAAGCTCTGCGATCTTTACAGCAGCAAAAAACTTTTCAACGTTTCCATCTGTATTTTTCTGGCCGGCTCGGTATCGGCCGGGATTTCCCAGAATATGACACAGCTTATTTTATCCCGGGTGATTCAGGGGATCGGTGCCGGCGGAAGTTTTGCCCTGACCTATATTGTTTTGTCCGATATCTCCTCGCCGGAAAACCGCGGCAAGATGATGTCCATAGCCAGTTTTGTGTGGGGGGTGGCCAGTGTTCTGGGTCCGACCCTCGGCGGGTTTATCGTCAATTATTTCTCATGGCGCTGGATCTTCTTTATCAATATACCGGTGGGGGCGGTTTCCCTGTTGGGGATATTCTTTTACCTGATCGAAACCCGTGAAAAACGGGAAGCAGTTTCCATAGATTATCTGGGCATGTTAACCCTTTCTTCAAGCATCCTGGCGTTGCTCATCGCTTTTTTGCTGGCCGGCCGCAGTTACCCCTATCTGTCCTTTCAAATTGTCGGGCTGTTTGCGGTTGCCGCCGCCGCGGGCTTGGCCTTTTATCATGTGGAAAAGCGGGCCAAAGAACCGATTCTATCCATGGATTTCTTCAAGCTGAAAAGGTTTCGTTTCGGCAACGGGGCCGCCTTTTTTGCCAGTTTTGCGATTTTTTCGCTCTTTTCATTCAGTCCTTTATTTATTCAGGGCGCTCTGGGCAAAACACCGGCACAATTGGGGCTGGCCATGATGCCCTTGAGCCTGGGATGGTCATTCGGCGCGCTGGCTTGCGGGCAACTGGTCAATTTGATAGGAAAAAGAACCGCCAGCATTCTGGGCGGCGTTCTTCTGGTGTTCGGTAGCGCCATGACCCTATGGTTTTCTTCGGCGACGTCTTTGGTGGTATGTTCGATCATTTTGACCGTGGCCGGGCTCGGCATGGGCTTTGTGTCCATTGCCACACTCCTTGTGGTGCAGAACAGTGTGGACATTTCAAACCTGGGCGTTTCCACCGCCTCTCACCAGTTCACCCGGACGCTTGGAGGCACCATCGGTATCGGCATATCCGGCAGTCTGGTCACGGTTACGTTTTTAAATGCGCTGGAAAAGGTATTGAGTTTGGATCTGCAACAAGGAATGGATCTGGAGCTTTTGTCCCGGATTCAACAAAACGTGGGGAACATTTTTCTCCCGGAAATTCAGACACTCCTGTCAACAGATGTCCAACGTGCCTTGCAGGAAGCCGTGGGCCACGGAGTCATGCCGGTGTTCTGGATATCCTTGCTGGCATCGATTGTCTGTCTTGTGTTTGCTATACTGTTGCCTCGTTCCGACTCGTCCGAATAGTGAGGGATAGAATCTGTTGTTGCTCAGGTTGTCGTGTCCAGAAGTGCATGAGTTCTTGTTCGTCGAGTGGCGATGATCCCGGCAATGCAAATCAGGACAGCGCCGGCCCATGTCAGAGCGTCGAGAGATTCCCCCCAAAATAACCAACCGAGAAAGGTCGCAAATACCACGTTCCCGTATGTGAATGGACCAATCTGGGCCGCGGGTGCGAGACTGTACCCCTTGGTGAGCAGGATTTGCCCAACTGTGGCGAGCATACCGATAAGGACGAGGTAACACCATATCTTTGGTTGCGGTGATTGCCAGGACCAAATCGTGGGCACTGCCGAAATCAAAGTGCCCAACGCCGAAAAATAAAAAACGATTCGGATCGTAGGCTCGGAAGCGGACATTCGTCGGATGCTGACCATGGCCAGAGCGGCAAACATGCCTGCCGCCAGACCCACGATGGCAATCGGTTGAAAGACTCCGATTCCGGGCTTGAGAATTAAGAGGATGCCAATAAAACCGAGTAGTATCGCCCCTCGCACCTTCCGGGCAACAGGCTCACGGATCCATGCATAGGCAATCACCGGAATAAACAGAGGCGCCGTAGAAGCGAGCAGGCAGGCTTCGGAAAGCTGCAAATGAGCGATTGAATAGAAAAAACAGTACATTGCAGAAAGCCCCGCCAAGCTGCGCAGCAGATGGAGTTGAAAGAACGATGTTTTGACTCCTCCAAGAGAACGGCGGTACCAGATCCACGGCAGAATGAAGACCAGGGCGCAGAAATTGCGAAAAAACACAACCATTTCATTGGGGAGCGAAGTTGAGACAACTTTTATCAGTGCCCCCAACGCCGCAAAAGTGAAAGATGCACTCAAGACGAATAGAGCGCCTGCCAAAGGCGGATTGCGATAGGTTTTTGCTCGAGAAGCGGGATTCATTTGATTCTTAACCACATTAATCCGAAACATTCAATAACAGACCCGGAAAGTCAATACAACCGAAAAAATACCGGCAGGCAATACTAAAACACCCCCACGCCCCCCTTTTTAGCTTGCATTCCCGGAACTATAGATACGGAGCCATTTTGTTCATAATCTCGTGCTTCTGAAGGGTTCCCGGCAGGGTTTGTTTTAGACGGCCGTTATCAAAAATTAAAATTTGCGGGACGCTGAGAATGTTGTATTTGGAGGAGAGCGCCTGATTTGAATCCACGTTTAATTTGCCGACCCTGATTTTTCCCTTTGCATCTTTTGCGTAATCATCAATAATCGGTATAGACGTCTTGCATGAGGGGCACCAGGGAGCCCATGCAAACAGGAGCACCGGAAGCGGGGATTTGAGCACCAGATTGTCGAAATTAGAATCCGTAACCATCAGCGGCTGGGATAAAAACAATTCTTTTGTTTCAAGTATTGCCCCGCATTTTCCGCATTTGGGGCCGCCGTCGATTTTCGCAAGGGGGATTTTGTTGCGGGTTCCGCATGCCGTACATCGGAAAAAAACGGATTCGCCGGCATTCTTCCCGGGCGGATCCATTTCAAGGGGTGTTCCACACTTGCCGCATTTTGCGGTGCCTTTCATTTTCTCCGGTGATACTCTGTTTTTTACGCCGCATGTTGAGCACCGGACGACGATTTGTGCATTATTCTCCATCCTGTTTGTTCTCCAACATTCATGCAAAACACAAAAAAAGGTTGTTTTCCATTTAAAATAGAGTCTATTTCGCTAAAAATCAATCCATATGAGCGACCTAGTGATCTTATCGCTAATTTTTAATAAAAAACAGGTTTGCATTTCTGATGACGATATGGACAACGAATCGATATTAAACCTAAACTGAGCGTTTCAAATTTTTGAACTGGTTAATTTAACAATATTTTTAAGGCATTCTGGCATTTTGAATTTCAATAATTTGAAACCCTGCGGGATTTCCAATTTCAGCGCATCTACTGCGTCAGATGCCGTTCCGCATAGACGACTATAGCGAAACAACATCTTCCTTGTATCTGCGGCAAACTTGAAAATCGCTCACCTTAGGTTAAAGCATTTGCAGAG
>JAFDEW010000271.1 GCA_019310125.1 Deltaproteobacteria bacterium
TCAAACCTTAAATGACTTTTTCTTTTCATTTTTTTCATTCACCATTCGATGTTGGAGGTTCGATGTTCGATGTTCATCTTTTAATTCGTTCGATGTTCAAATTGTTGCATCTGAAGTTACGACTAAAGCTTCATATCACGTTGAAATTACGTATACAGGTCAGGAGTTCTGGATTTATGGCATTGAGGAATTAAGAAATGTCTAAAAAGGCTGGAAATAGTAGCAGTAATTCATTAACAAACATCCAGGAACAAGGAACAAGAAACAAGGAACCAGCATCCGGCATCCGGCATCCGGACAGCGGTTTTACTCTGCTTGAGATAATGATTGCGATTTTTATTTTTTCTGTCATTGTTACAACGATATTTGGTTCATATAATTCAGTATTTACCGGTTCCGAAATCATTAATGAGGGGGTTACCTCTTATGAAACGGCAAGAACCTGCCTGAACCGAATGATTTTTGACCTTGAGTCCATCCATGTATCTTTTCCTCCCCAATATTCTCCTCCGGATTTTAACGGCCCGCCGGACCCGTATCGTATCGTTGGAAACACCGATAATGTTCAAACTGTCTCCTTTCCCAAACTCAGGTTTACTTCAACGGCACATGTATCCTTTGGGGGAAAAACGGAAAGCAACATCGCAGAAATCGTCTATTATGTTCAGGCTACCGACAACGGGCATTATTTGCTGAGACGCGCAGACAACCTCTACCCTTATGAAGAATTTGAAGAAAATGCGAACGATCCCATATTGTGCGAAAACCTTAAATCCCTGACATTCAAATATTATGATCGGGAAGGGACGGAATACGATATGTGGGATTCCGAGGCGGAGGATTTCGGATATGCAACCCCTGCGTCTATCGGTATAACACTCGAGTTGACCAGCGGTACGAGTTCCCTATGGTTCAAAACCATGGTAACACTGCCGGTCTATCGAGAAAAACAAAAATGAAGCTCCCCGCAGCAAGCTGCAGGGTATCAAAGCGGAATTGCGCCGTAGCCATTGCAACGTGAAATGATATAGCGGAATTAACCCGCCTTCGCTCTGATGAGCTTCGGCGCGGTTCACCTCGCCTTTCACCCCTGCAGCAAGCTGCAGGGTATTCCGGCGAAGGCGAATAAAGAACGAAAATTATGCCTGATAAAATTTTAAGAAACAATCGGGGCATGGCCCTTCTTGTTACTTTAACCATAATCACCGTGTTGATTGCGGTTGCCCTTGAAATGAACAGAAAAACCCGTTCAGTGGTCTTTTCAGCCGCTGCAAGCAGGGACCGTATTACCCTCTCGCATATGGCGTCATCCGGCATAGAAATAGCGAAAGCCATGCTGATAACCGATAAAAACAATTCAAATCACGATTCGCTCCAGGAAGAATGGGCCGATCCCGAGAAAATCAGCGAAATCCTCCAGGATATCCCCTTTGAAGATGGAACCATCAAGTTAACCATAACTGACGAACTCGGAAAAATTCAGATTAACAGCCTTGTTACCTATCCCGAAGGCCATGCCTTTAATGAATCCCAGAGGGATATGTGGCATCGATTTTTAACTCTTTTAATTTCTCAAAATGAATCGCTCGAAGACCTGGAACCGGATATGATCATTAACTCAGTAAAAGACTGGATAGATTCCGGAGATGACGAGGCGATTACCGGACTCAATGGGGCAGAATCAGACTATTACCAGGAGCCCCCTATGTTTGCCGAAACGGCCCGTTTATTCACATTGGCGAATTTGCGCTTATAAGAGGGGTTACCACGGAATATTTTCAGCTTGCCGGAGGGGTGTCAGGAATTTCCAACTACATGACGGTTTTTGGTATGAGCGAAACGGACAACAATAAATTTACGTATGAAGGAAAAATAAATATCAACACCGCAGATCTTCCGGTACTTGCCGCCATTCTCCCTTCGGGGAACCCGGAGCTTGCACAGGCAATTTACGACTATCGCCTGGAAACTTCGGACTCTGAATACACCCATGACCTTTCCAGCACTACCTGGTATAAGAAAGTACCGGGTTTGAGTGATGTTGAAATCGATCCCAAAATTATCACAACCGGCAGCGTTTTTTTTCGGATCGAGTCACTTGGAACATTACATGAAATGAAAATGAAAATAACCGCAATTGTAGAACGGAAACAAAACAAAAAAACCGGGAAATGGGAATGCAGGGTCTTGAGTTGGGAAACAGAATAACATTCTTATATTATTAATTTTAGTGCTCCGGTAGAATGCGAGAAGAAGCAGGGCGAACTCGGTTGAATCCCAATACAATGCGAACGCTCCACGACGGCGTGCATCTCTTTACAACCGACTGAAACTTGTGCTTAAGCACCCGTAAGCCCGAGCCGCGCCGGAGGTGTTAAGAACACTTCGTCGCTGAATTATCCCATTGATTTTTTTGTCATAATTTCATTCGGCTCGGTCTAACGCGTGCTAACGCCCTTCAAACAGTCAGTCGGTTTCCAAGAGAAACACGCCGTCGCTACGCTGCACCGAAATCAAATGCGTTTGACCGGGTATAAGAATGGCCAATGCTTGACAAAACAATCATAACATACTATAATCACGATTATTTCAAATTAGGAAAACCAATGAGAAAAAAAATCCTGGGCCTGGATATTCGACATGATGCCGTATCGGCGGTTCTATTAAAAAGTGGTGTCAAGGGAAAAGACATAGAAGCCCATGTATATGTCCCCATATCAAATCAGGTATATATGGAAACGGTTTTAGTGGCTTCCCTGGAAACGATCGTGGAAAAGATCGATATATCCGGTTCTGTCTGCGTGGCTTCCTTTCCTGCTAACGAAATATCCTACAGAAACATTCAAGTGCCGTTCAAAGGACGGAAAAAAATTAATAAAATCCTTCCCTATGAACTCGAACCTACCCTTCCGTTTCCCATAGATGACCTGATAATAGATTTTTATACTATAGAACTGCCTGATATTGCCAATCGTCACAACATAATTGCAGCGGCCATAGAAAAATCAAGGCTTCAGGCATACTTAGAAATACTTGGCTCGTTTAATATTGAGCCTGAGATTGTTACCGTTGGCGGTTATCCCGCAGCGCTATGTGCGGCCGGTCTTGTAAATATTAATGAGAACTGGCTGTTCATCGATATAGATAATAACAAAAGCACTCTGTTTGCTATTTTATCCAGGAACGTTTGCCTGATACGTTCTTTCCCAATACGTTCAGATGTCCGTTCATTTGAGATCGAATCACTTTGTACCAACATACGGCACACCCTCTCGGCGTTGGAAGAGATTATGGGTTTGGATGTTACACCGGAGGGTGCATTTATTACCGGATGCGGACTTGATCATTCCGGTGTTGATCAGGATATGGAACAGAGCCTTGGATTCCCTGTCAAACGCACGGATTTTGTACGCGATACAGACATTATAAAAGAGCATGCCGACGCACAGGCATGGAATCCCCATCAGATGGACAATTCCTTTTCACTGGCGCTTATGGAAATTGAAGGGACCAATGGTTTGAATTTCCTAAAAGGCCCTTTTGCCCCAAAAAAATTCTGGGAGGAACACAAAAGAAATTTGATTAAAACCGGCATCCTTGCCGGTTTGGTTCTTGCGATAGCATTTTTCAACGTTGTTCTTGATTCCTATTTCATGGGGAAAAACCTGACCCGGCTCAACAATCAGATAACCGGCGTCTTCACTTCAACATTCCCTGATGTTAAAAAAATTGTCGATCCGCTTCAGCAGATGCGGATAAAAATACAAGAAGCCAGAAAAAATGCGTTATTGCCTGGAGTAACCGACAACAACATACGAGCCATCGATATTCTAAATAATATCAGTAAGCTTATATCAAAGGACATAAATGTTGACTTTACCAGGCTTGTTATAGGAGCGGAAAGCACAGTGATTTCCGGGGATACAGATACGTTCAATTCTGTGGATAGCATCAAAAACAGCCTGGAAAAATCGGATCTTTTTAAAAAAATCATTATTAGTTCCGCCAACATCAACAAATCCGACAATCGGGTGCGTTTTAAGATAAAAATAAATTTGTAAAATAAATTTGTAACCGCACACCTGTTAACAACCGGATTATCTGAATGAAACCTGTTTTAAAAGGGCTAAGTTGATACAACCGAACATCAACCGGCAGAGGATGATTTAAATGGCAAAAAAACTGGCCAGACGTGAAAAATACTCACTGTATGCACTATCGGGTGTTATCTGCCTGTTTGTCGTATTTCAATTTTTAGTGTTTCCATCTCTGGACAAAAGGGAGCGCCTTAAAAGAACCCTCCAAGCCAAAACAGACATATTGGAAAAAATGACAGCCCTTCAATCGGAGTACAACACCATTAAAAAGAGGACTGAATTATCAAAATCGCGTTTTGAAAAACGGGACGCCGGTTTTACCCTGTTTTCTTTCCTGGACAAACTCACCGGAAAAGCCGGGATAAAAAACCATGTAACCTATATGAAGCCTTCGACATCGGTTCAGAAAAACAGTCCGTTTAAGATCTCTCAGGTGGAAATGAAGCTCCAGGGCTTAACGCTGCAACAGTTGACTTCTTACCTTCATATGGTTGAGACTTCAAACAACATGGTAAATATAAAAAGGCTTTCTATTTCAAAAACAGGCAAGATAGAAAATTTAATAAACGCGGTTCTACAGGTTGAAACGGCTGAAAAATAATTATGAGTAATACCAGAAAATGGTTGCCGTATTTTCTATTTATTATAGGAGTAACAGCGTTTTTCATTTACTATCTGTTCCCGTCTGATAAAATAAAAACTTACATAACGGTTCATTTTAACAAGACCTATCCCGGCATTAATATTGCGCTTGATCATGTAAAACCTACGTTTCCGCCGGGTTTGAGGTTATACAATGTAAATTTTTATCACACGCATGATCCGTTATTCAGAATGGAACAGATAAAGATATCCCCCGGTCTGTTATCGCTGTTTGGTTCAAAGATCAATTTTTCTTTCAAAGGCAGCGCATATACCGGGATATTGGAAGGCAAGGGAGAATTTACTAAAAGCACGCCGGAGGTTATGATTGACGGAACACTATCCGGCATCCGGATCAAAGAAATATCCGCCATAAAAGATTTTATCGGCCGGAATATATCAGGGGTGCTTGACGGAAACTTTACGTATCGGAACAAAAAGGAATCCGGAAATAATCTGAAAGCCCAACTTATCATTTCAAACGGTCAATTAGAACTGGTAACGCCCCTATTACAACTGGAGAGCCTTGCTTTTAAAAAGATTACAGCCGAGCTGGCCATGAAAAATATGAATCTTAACATCAAAAAATGTATAATAAACGGGGATCAAATGGACGGCAGTATTTCAGGATCCGTCACTTTGAAAAACCCTCCCGGGCAAAGTTATTTAAAGCTTTCGGGAACGATTAAGCCTCACCCGTTATTCCTTGAAAAACTGGGAAATGATCTTCAGGCAAATCTGTTGCCGAAAAAAATATTTGGTAAAAACGGCGTCCATATAAGGATTTACGGCACCTTGGACACCCCCCGTTTGTTTTTGAACTAACTGAGGCGTCGGGGAGTTTTTCTTTTAGAGCCTCAAACAAAGCGGAATGAATGATCAGCAACGAAATCGTACACTGTTTGAATGCATTAGGGATCGTGGCGAAAGAACAGCGCTTTTAAAAATTCATACTGAAAAAATAAAATAATGCTGTCCACCTAATCTATTTATTTTAATTTTTATACACTGTTCTTTCGTTACGCGCCCTTATGCATGAGTTTGTACGATGCAGTTGCGGATTATTGATGGATGTTGAACTAAAGAAACTCCCCGACCCTTCAACTAACTGAAAATTTGCAGGCTGATGTTTTGATTATGAAAAGATACTTTGCTATACTAAATATTTTATTAATCGCGGTTGCTGTTTATTTTAGTGTAAAAGCATTTTATAAGGTTGCAACAGTGGACCTTAATAATACTACTCCTTCCCAGGAGGTTACCACCCGACATGTAATTTCCTCCGAAGATGTAACCGTACACCCCATATCTTACTACAGAAAAATAATAGATCGCAATCTTTTCAACTCAAAAAAGGACGGCGGACAACAGGCCGAAACCCTCGATATTGAAACCCTTGAGCCCACAGATCTCAAACTAAAACTGTTGGGAACCGTTTCCGGCAATACCAAAAAAGCTTATGCCGTTATAGAAGATACTGCGAAAAAGCACCAGGATCTATACCGGATCGGTGATTCCATCCAAAACGCAACACTTAAGATGATCTTAAGAGAAAAAGTAATATTACGGGTTAACGGCAAAGACGAAATTCTGGGGATTGAGGAAGCCAGCGGCAGCCCGAAAACAAGCATTTTTTCAAAAAAAGCCGGTATAGCGACGTCACAGAACATAACCTTAAAACGTTCCCGGATAGAATCAGCGGTTAAAGACGTAAACACTCTCATGAAACAGGTAAGAATCCGGCCCCATTTTACAAACGGAAAACCGGACGGTCTCCGTTTAACGGGCGTCAGGCCAAATTCAATCTTCTATAATATGGGACTAAAAAGCGGGGATATCATCACCGGCGTTAATAACAATACTATCGAATCCGTAGACGACGTCCTCAAATTCTATCAAAGCTTACAGTCATCTTCCAATGTGGCGCTCCAGGTAAAACGAAGAGGCCGGCCCAAAACAATTAATTATAATATTGAATAAATGGTAAATGTATGATAATATGCAAATTTTAGTTTTTTTAAAAAACATTGTCGTAGAAAATAACATTTAGAAACCATTAGTGAAAAGTCGGGTTATGCAATAAATGATGGTGTATCGGTACTAAATGAAATCTTACAATAATATCTCAAAAGCTATCAGATATCTATTTGTCCTGTTTTTTTTGTTGCTGACCGTGAACCTGGCCGTTGATGCGATCGCTCAAGTTTCCGGGAAAACCGGACAGAATCTAAAAGCCAACCCGGCTTCCAAGGGAAACAGCGATTCGGAACGATTCATTTCCATAGATTTCAACGATGTGGATCTTTCTGTTTTTATTAAATTTATCAGTGAGCTGACCTCAAAGAATTTTGTTGTAGATCAACGGGTAAAAGGAAAAGTTACAATAATTTCCCCTTCCAAAATTTCTGTCAAAGAAGCTTACAAGGTTTTTGAATCTGTTCTGGAAGTCCACGGATATACCACGGTAGAAGCCGGACAAGTGATTAAAATCGTTCCATCTCCTGATGCACGATCAAAAAATATTGAAACCCGTCTAAAAGAAGAGGCAGCTTCACCGTCGGATAGAGTTGTCACTCAACTCATACCCTTGAAATTCGCAAATTCCACTGAAATAAAAAAACTTTTCGCTCCCTTGATTTCCAAAAGCAGCGTGATCCTGGCCTATCCCCCAACGAACATGCTGATTGTAACGGACGTATATTCAAACATAAAACGGTTACTTCGAATCCTGAAAGCAATTGATGTAACCGGTATGGGACAGGAACTCTCTGTGATTCCTCTGGAATATGCTGATACTACAAAATTTGTAAAAATTCTGGATTCTGTTTTCAAGGCAAAAACAAGGCTCAAAGCACAAGATTCAGCCACGGCAATCAAATTTGTGGCCGATGAACGAACCAATACGATAATTGTCCTTGCCAGCGAGGTTGAAACCACAAGGATTAAAAGACTGATACAAATGCTGGACAGGAAAACTCCTCGGGGAAAAGAGAAGATCCGTGTCTATTATCTTGAAAATGCCAATGCCGAGGAGCTGGCCAAGGTTCTCCAGGAACTGCCGACGAAAAAGGGTGGAGCACCTGAAGGGAGAAAAACCCCGTTTGTTTCGGAAAAAGCCAAAATAACCGCAGATAAAGCAACAAACAGCCTGATTATCATGGCAGGCAAGGAGGACTACCTGGTTCTTGAAGAAATCATTAACAAACTGGATATACCCAGATCCATGGTTTATATTGAGAGCCTTATCATGGAAGTTAATGTGGAAAAGGACTTTAATCTCGGCGTTGAATGGATAGCGGGAGGTAAAACCTCAATAGACGACAAAGAAGCGGCCTTTGGCGGTGCATTTAGGACAACTGGCGGTGTTTTGCCATCTCCTCTATCATTGCCTGAGCAAGGTTTTTCCATGGGCATAT
>JAFDEW010000272.1 GCA_019310125.1 Deltaproteobacteria bacterium
GGCTATACATCACAATTTGGAAGACAGAGTTCAGGGCCACCAGAACGGCGCAGTATTCGCTGTCGCCTCCGGCGAGCATATTCCAGATCAGGACCATGGCGATACAGCGCGCCAAGCCGATGATGATCAATCCGGTGCGGTAGCCCGGGAGATCCGGGAGAAAGATCCAGGCCAAGATGAACATGAGGGCCGGTCCGATGATCCAGTTCAACGTCAATGACACACCAAATTGCTGTTTTGCCTGGGTGATCTTTCCTAACTGCTCATATTTCACCTTGGCCAGAACGGGGTACATCATCCACAGCAGACCGATGGCGATGGGCAGTGAGACGGTGCCGATGCGCAGCGCGTCGAAGACATCCTTCATGCCGGGTGCTGCGGCGCCCAACCCCACCCCGACCGCCATCGCCAGTAAGATCCATAATGGCAGGAAGCGATCCAAAACAGATAAGCGTCCCACCATGCCTGATGGTTGCGTGGGTTCAATTTTATTCATTTGCGACCTAAAAATATATCCAGCCAGGATGCTGAAAACACTCACCAAGGCTACATATACGACCGTCTTCTTTCGTCCAAAAATCCGACATATGACAAGGATACTCTGAATCGAAAGTTTAGTTCAGACCTCAAGGTGCACGCTGCACCCTCTCCAATCGATTTTCAGTCTAGGGAAAGATCGGCAATGGATCTCCTAAGACCGGTTCAGGTTGCTTTACATGGACATCCCACCATGCATTCCATAGTGCTGGTATTTCTCGAATCCAATACCAGCGAATATGCACATAAGGCGTCCGATCAGCAGCATAGCCAACCGCATCGACATTCAGGCCATCACAGGTCAGCAGAGCACGGGGGAGATGATAGCGCTGCGTTACCAAGATCACATCCTGTACTTGGAAAATATCACGCGCCCGATAGCATGTATCATAGGTTCGCCTGCCAGCGAAATCCAAAATAATGTCTTCATCGTGTACCCCTTGCGAGATCGCGTATTCGTGCATCCTCCCCGGCTCGTTATATTCAACCACGCGATTGTCACCGCTGAATAAGAGTTTCTTCACTTTTCCAGACCGATAAAGTTCAATGGCTGCATCAAGACGATCACGCAAAATATCGCTCAATGCGCCATTTTCCCAGTAGCCAGCGCCGAAGACCAAGGCAACGGACCGCTCGGGAACAACATCCAATTCATCAGTGTTGTAGATACGATTATCATAGCGCGCGGAGAAATTCCAGAGGGTCCACCCAGACAGGATGGCCAAAAAGATTAAACCCCATTTGACGAGCTTGGATAGCCAGCGTGGCTTACGATCGCCGGAGGTGATCTCTGTTTTCCTATTCCTTTTCCACAGCGGTGTTCGTTCAGCCATAAAACACTTCATCCAAATAACGATTAGCGCTCTTCTACGTAGCGCATTCCGCGAGGGTACGAGAACCATCGCAGCGTGGTCATCTTTGAGCGCCTAGCTGGGATTATAAGGTCATGTTTCTAAATAAAACCCTCAGCGGAGGATAATCGAAGGCAAAAAGCAGTTCGCTCGTGGGAATGTAAGCAGGCTCATCTGGTTTCCCATTCTCGTCCGCCATTTCCAGGGAGTCCACCATAAGGGCAACCTGCCCCAACTGTTTCTCGAGACGAGAAAAATCTGTCATCAAATGACTTGCCTCGTCTGATGACAGATTGACCTCACCACTTTAGATTGGAAATTTGGTTTAATTCTTAATTGGCGGTGTCAACGGTACGTATTGGCCGATCACATCGCGCATTTCGTCAACCGTGAACGGCTTGGCCAGGAAACCATTTGCGCCGGCGGTGATGGCTGCTTTTCGATCCTCCTCCTGCGCCTTCGCGCTCACCACATGGATGGGGAGGCTTTCATTCTCTGAATGCTCACGAATCCAGCGTAGGAGCGAGAGGCCGTCCACCTCCGGCATCATGACATCCATGAGGATCAGGTCAGGAGTGACCTGCTGGAAGAGGTTAAGCGCATCCATCGCATTGTGAGCGAGGAGGACTTCAACGCCGTTGATTTCAAGCGCCTCTTTAATAACCTCTGCATATGGTTTTTCGTCATCGATAAGAAGGATAATAGGTTTCGACATGGCACTCCTAACTTGGAATCAAAATAATTGCCCTCATATAGGATAACGTAGTTTTGACCGACCCGTTTCACGTTAGCGATGGGTATTCCTTCCTAATCGCCCGACTCCCGAAATGAGAAAGCTCCGTGCCTACTGCACAGATTAGATGATCTCGCGATCAAGCTGCCCATGCCACACCTTTTCGCTGAATAATTCAACATAGTCATTCACCCGTGAGAAACGTGAAGACTACCTGTCCGCTCTCGGTGGATGGCAGTGAAAGTGCAAGTTTAGTTGCAGTCGGAGGTTCGTGAATGGACGAAGACGCAAGTACATGGATGAGCGATTCTTTCAGCATCGGGCTGAGTTCGGGCATTTCCATTGGTTGTGGTTTTCTGTCAGCGCGCTCTTCTTCTGGCCCGCTATTAATCCACTCGGGTTTCTTATTCCAGATCCACTTGCTTCCAGAAATCCCTGAACTTTTCAACTCTCTTGATAGAATCCAAATTCATAATAAAAGGTGCCACATCGTCTGATAATTTCTCAAAATCTAACTTCTCTATCTTTTTCGTAATCTCTCTCCTCAAGTCCTCAGCAGTGCTTACTCCTAGCTTTTGATTTAAAAACTTGTAGTCGGGTTTTGTCCTGCTTGACAGGTAAGTGATATCATAAAAATCCCTCCCCCTGGGTCTTTCTCGATTTACTGCCGTATAGATTTTTTGGGACAATAGAACATCCAAAGGGGTCACTCTGATCTCAGCAAAAACATCAAACTTATTTAATAGGATTATCTCAGGTTCATACTTATAACCCTGTGCTGTTGTATCCACCTGAATGAGTATCTTTTCCTGCTGATAAGGGGAAAGACCTTGCTCATACAGCAGCGCTGGAAACCTCAGATAACATCGATAAGCACCCTTAGCTACATTTCGAACTTCGATCTCAAAACCTTCTAGCTCCAAAAACCGTTTTACTTTCTGAATTACATCTTCAAAATCTGACCAGCTTAATCCAAAATTATCTAAATCGATGTCCTCTGAAAAACGATTGTTCCCATAGACAATCCGCAAAGCGGTTCCGCCGAGGAAGGCCAATTTGCTGGCATGTTTACTATCAAAAATCGCTTGCAGGACCTTGTACTGGAGGTACTCACGGAGGATAGCCCGTTCGAATCTTTGCAAATTTTCGGGATATTGGTCTTTGATCTGTTGGAAATCAAGCATGGATATACTCCAACACTACCTCCACTCTGCGGGCAAGAGCCTTACTGTTAAAGATCTTCAAATACTTCCAGAATAATGGGTTGTCTTCCAGGTCTAACAATTGCTGCTTGTTCCACCGCAGGCCTTCAATATCCTCTCCGGATTCAATCACAGCGTTCCAATATAGATAGTCCAGAACTGCCTTTTCCAAACTGGCAATCTTGTACTTTATCTTCCTGTCCCGCTCAACTACCTGATAACCAAACATCAGCATAGGCTTTATACTTCGATAGCTCAATCTTCCCCACTCGCTTTCAAACTGGTTGGTCTTTCGAGAGCTGACACTGGTCACACCCAGTACCGACTCGGGGATCACCTGGTGATACGCCAATGCCGACTCTCTGCTTATATAAGAAGGCTCATAAATCTTATTGGCCAACATAAACAGATAACTCTCATCAACCTGCTCGTCAGCCAATAGATAATAACCGCCAGCCAGGAACTTGATATACCCTCTGGCAAGCCAATCACTTAACTGCTGCCTGTGGAAATCCGGATCAAGCTTCCGTAAATCATTGAGATTAAATGTCGGCAAGTTCTTTGCATGGGCCTGGAAATCTCTAAACTTCATGATATTTTCTTTTTGTCAATAGTATTGTTTACATTAGGAAATATTTTAGCCATTAATAGGGGTTCTGTCAATCCCTATAGAGGAAGCAATCTGATCATTGGATGAGTTATCTTTCCAACGAAAATACTCGGTGCTGAGCTCGGCTACAAGCTTATTTCTAGGAGGGTTAAGTTAATATTGGTAACGAAGTCGTAAGTACTGAAAGGTTCACTTATTGACCTGCTGCCATGATATAAGGTTCCGCCACTTCTCTCAATAACTCGCGGTAAATATGGCAATCCAATTTGTTCACATCTAGAATACCGCCAAATATCAAAAGCCTCGCCCTTGAATACTCTCATTTGCTCTTCAATAGTCATTCCTTGAATAGGGTAGTCAAGATAATGTGACCAATTGGTGGTAATCCCTTCCACCACCAGGAGAGCCTATCATCGTTGGCAATGCACTTCCTTGTTCTTAGGGATTCGTCAGCTCCAGGATATTTGACTCAAGGAGTGCAACGCCCTCCGAATTGTCAGGCAATGAGCTTGAGGTAACTGCCGCGGGGATGATGAACTCATTCAAGAGCCTCTGGGGAACATAGAAGTCATTGTCCTCCAAGCTGGATGTGAAAACAACGACCAT
>JAFDEW010000273.1 GCA_019310125.1 Deltaproteobacteria bacterium
GTGATCAGCAAAGGGATCTTGAAAGAACCAAAAAAGATTACTGAGGTTTGCAAAAATGGATATTGAACGTGAAAAGATCAATTTTGATGTGTTGTTTGTCGGGGGCGGTCCTGCAAGTCTGGCAGGTGCCATTAAGTTGATGCATATCGCCAAAAAGGAAAAAATGAGCCTTGAAGTTGCACTTATCGAAAAGGGGGCGGAAATCGGATCACATGCGTTGAGCGGTGCCGTCCTGAACCCTGTGGCATTAAAGGAACTGGTCCCGGACTTCCTGGAAAAACAGTGCCCCATAGAAGGGACCGTAACGGAAGACACATTTTATTTCTTAACCCTCAAAAAACAGTATCGAATTCCGATTATTCCCCGATATATGCATAACAAAGGCTTTTTTATTATCAGCCTTTCAAAGTTTACACGGTGGCTTGGCAATATTGCCGAAGACCTTGGCATAAACATCTTCCCTGGTTTTGCAGGTACGGAAGTTCTTTACGCCGAAGACCAAAAAACGATAACCGGAGTACGTACCGGTGATAAAGGCCTTGGGAAAGACGGAAAGCCCAAAAGTAATTTTGAGCCAGGCATAGATTTGCTGGCAAAGGCTACGGTATTCGGCGAAGGGGCAAGGGGAAACCTGATACAGGATATTTCGCAAAAACTGAACATCTTTTCCGGAAAAATGCCACAGGTGTTTGAAACCGGAATCAAAGAAGTTATCCAGCTTCCCGAAGATAATTATTTTACCTCCAGCCGGGGGAACGAAATCCATACCTTGGGATATCCCCTGGGTCTGAACCCTCCGGGCGGCGGCTTTATTTACGAGATTAAAAACAACAAGATTGCCATAGGGTTTCTCGCAGGGCTCTGCTATGAAAACTCCGGCCTGGATATTTATGACGAGTTCATAAAATTCAAACAGCATCCGTTTATAGCCGACATACTCAACATACTCAAGAACGGAAAGGTCCTGGAACAGGGTGCCCGAACGGTCTCAACCGGGGGATATTTTACAATTCCCGAACTTGCCGTTGACGGCGGGGTGTTTGTCGGCGGCAGCGCGGCAATGCAGAATACTCCCGGGCTAAAGGGGATTCATTTATCCATGAAATCGGGCATGCTGGCGGCAGAGGCCATCATAACTGCTTTTGAGAAGAATGAGTTTACCCGGGAAACTCTTAGCCGCTACCATGATCTGTTTGAAAAAAGCTGGGCAAAAAAAGAAATTTTCGAGGTTAGAAATTTTTCACAGGCCCTCTCAAAAAAAGGCCTGATCAAGTTTATTCATTTGGGAGCCCAGTATGTCACAAAGGGACGGGGTGTGTATGATAACATGCCCATTAAACAAGATTACAAAACATTAAAGCCGGTAAAGGAAAGCGATGCCGATATTCCTGCACCCTTTGAAAAAAAGACATTGGACGGGGTCTTGTATGTTGACAAACTTACCGGTGTCTATCTGTCCAAAACCATGCACCGGGAGGATCAACCCAGCCACATTATTATCCATGACCGGGACCTGTGCGTTACGGAATGTTTTAAGACTTACCGGTGCCCCTGCACCAGATTTTGTCCGGGTGACGTATACGAAATCGAGACGGATCAAAACACATCACTGCGCCGGCTCAAACTCAACCCCTCGAATTGTCTTCACTGCAAAACCTGTGATATTAAGGATCCATACCGGAATATAACATGGACATGCCCGGAAGGCGGGGAAGGTCCGGGATATACGGTGTTATAATCTCCCGTATCCGTTCACGGTTCAAAGGTTTCAAGGTTCAAAGTTGAAGGAACTTTGAACCCAAAACCCCAGAGCCCTGAACCTCTGAACCCTGCTTGCCCAGTTAAATTTTTCGCAGAAAAGGGGCGAAGCGAATTTAACCAGGGAACCTCTGAACCCCAATGTTTACTGAAAAAGATGAACATCGAACATATTAAAAGATGAACGTCGAACATCGAATGATGAATGAAAGACAAAAACAAGGACAGGAGTTTCGGTAAAAAAACTAAGTATACATATTCTTAAATACAGTATCGTATTAAAATTCGATAAGTTATAATCACCAGACGCCTAGGACACAAAGTGTTTGTTTTTCATTCGATTTTGGAATAATTTGAGGAGCGGAGCGACATCATTATTCGATGTTCAACGTTGGACGTTCGATGTTCGACGTTCAGTCTGTTCGATCCGCCGGATGCGGACAAGTGCTTGCTCGCCTGTGGCGAGTTGGACGTTCATCTTTCAAAACAACCCTGTACGGCATAAATGTAACCTATGAATGTTTAAAAAACAACTTAACGCTTATGCTGTTATCCTCCTGATGTTATTAGGGTTAATTCGGTAGAAAAGAGAGCTTTGAAAAACGTTCAATTTTGTTCAAGGCCAAGGAGGGCGAAAATTTTAACCACAGGAATACATTGAGTATTTTGAGGATTAAAATTTGAGCCTGACGCAGGAATTGGGCAAAAGGGGGCGTTTTGCAAAGCTCTCGAGAAGTGATATCTCAGAGGATTGTGTAATATGGGACTATACGATTTTACTTTTTATGATCTTATCCATCGTAATGCGATAAGTTTCAATGATGCCGAAGCATGGTTCGAAGCTGACGACAACCGGAGTGTAACATTTAGCCGGTTTAAACATATGGTAGATCGCCTGGCCTCCGGTTTGCAGCGATCCGGCATTAAAAAAGGCGATCGCATCGGAGTGTTAGGAAAAAACAGCCTTGAATATTTTCTTCTTTACGGTGCGGCGGCGGCATTGGGGGCCATTATCCTGCCGATTAACTGGCGTCTTTCGGCGGGTGAAATCATTTTTAACCTGAATGATTGTGCGCCTGCAGCTCTTTTTGTTGATACAGAGTTTCAGGAACTGGTCAATGGTATAAAGGATAAACTTCCTTCAGTAAAAAAATATTACACCCTCAAGCCCGGAGACGGCAATTTTATTGATTTTGACTCCTTGATGAATAACCGGGGTGATTTTGAAGCGGAGGATGTTTCCAATGATGACGGATTTGTCATTATTCATACCGCGGCTGTGGCAGGAAGACCCAGGGGCGCGCTGCTAAGTCACGGCAATTTTTTATGTGCCGGGTTGCACTTGAATTATTGCTTCAACTTGACATCACAAGACGTGCATTTGAATCTTTTGCCCCTGTTTCATGTGGGCGGCTTTTTTATGGCCACAAACAGTTTTCAAGCCGGTGCACTGAATGTGAACATGAGCAAATTTGATGCCCAAAAGGCGGTTGAACTTATCCAAGAAAAAAAAGTGTCTCTATTTTTTGATTTTTCGCCCATACTCGCTTCCATCCTTGAAGCGCATGAGCAAACCGGTAAAGATATCAAAAGTGTCAGGGCCGTGATGGGTCTGGACACACCGGAGACCATCGAGAAATATCAAAAAGTCACCGGCGGAACCTTTTACTCTATTTACGGGCAAACAGAAACAACCGGTTTGGTGACCCTGGGGCGTTATAATGACCGGCCCGGTTCCGCCGGCAAGATGGTTCCGCTTGGAGAAGTAAGGATTGTCGATGATTATGGTCATTCGGTTCGCATGGGGCAGGTGGGTGAAATCACCATGAAGGGCCCTTTGATCTTTAAGGGATACTGGAATCTCCCGGAAGACACGGCATACACATTCCGAGAGGGCCGGCACCATACCGGAGATTTGGGCCGTTTTGATGAACATGGATTCTTATGGTTCTCAGGCCGTAAAGCCGAGAAGGAGCTTATCAAACCGGGGGGTGAAAACGTTTATCCCGCGGAGGTTGAAAAAGTGATTCTCCAGCATCCGTCCGTTGAAAAAGCCGTTGTTTTCGGAGTCCCTGATCCCAAGTGGAAAGAAGGAATCAAGGCCGTCTGCCGGTTAAAAGCGGGTGAGACTATGGAGCCTCAAGCGCTTATAAAATTTGTAGGTGAACGTATGGCCAGCTACAAGAAACCCCAATATGTGAAATTTATAACTGATTTTCCCTGTCTGGAAGATGGGTCACCGGACAGGGCAAAGATAAAAGAGCTGTATGGAAGTTCATAGGAAATTTAATATTGACGGTTCGTAAAAAGTCCAACTTCTTCGTTGTGCTGCATTTCGTAATCATTCAACGTACGAAAAGTACGCCTCATTATTACAAAATTTGCACGCCTTGAATTTGAACTTTTTACGAACCGTCACTTTACTGGATCGCTCAATCCGGCAGTCTTACAATGGTTCTTCCTTTATGCTTTCTTTGAAGGATGAGATCGATTCTTTTATTTAATCCTTCCAGAGGTATTTCAGTAGTCAATAATTCCAGACGGTCCAGTTTCCAGTCACTGGCAATTTTATTCCATACTTTCAGGCGGGTGGGCATGGGACAGTTCTGTGAATCGATCCCCATCAGGGTAACCCCCCGCAAGATAAAGGGATAGACATTCAACGGCAGATCATGGGACCCCACATTCCCACAACAGGTGACGGCGCCGCCGTGTTGCGTTGATTTAATGATGGTCGCCAGTATGTCACCGCCAACCGCATCAATGCCGCCGGCCCAAAGCTCTTTAAGGAGCGGTTTGCCGCTGGAATCCGTAGCTTGTTCAATACTGATGACCTCTTTGGCTCCAATTTCCAACAAAAACTCTTTTTCATCCACGACCCCGTTTACCGCTACAACCTCATAGCCGGCCTTGGCAAGTATGGAGACAGCAATACTTCCGACGCCTCCGGTTGCCCCGGAGGCCAGTATTCGTCCCATATCCGGGGTGATGCCGTAATCAACCAGCCTGAAAACCGAAAGCGCTGCCGTGAAACCCGCTGTACCGAATATCATGCTTTCTCGAGGGGTGAGATTCTCGGGCATCTTGACCACCCATTCCGCGGGGACGCGTATATATTGTCCGAACCCGCCGGATGTATTCATTCCGAGGTCATAGCTGGTTACGATCACCTTATCTCCGGATTGAAAATCCTTGCTGAGACTTTGGACCACGGTACCTGCGGCGTCAATTCCAGGGGTGTGCGGATATTTCTTTGTA
>JAFDEW010000274.1 GCA_019310125.1 Deltaproteobacteria bacterium
ACGCAAAGGATTTAAATGAATATAGCGGAGAAGTTCTTTAAAATATATATCCTCCTGGCAGATGATAGATTTGTATCTGTTTTGAAAAAGCTGACCATGGCGGCGATACTTTCGATTAAAATAGATGGCATGCCCGGTAAGCAACCTTCTCATCAAGGTGGCCATACCGGCACCGCCACTTCGAAATAAAAAATGGGCATGATTGGACATCAAGGCCCAAGCATAACAGGCAGTCCGGGTTTGCGGTAAAAGATTTGATAAACGATCAATAAAATTATCTTTATCTTCGTCGTTTCTGAATATCTTGCGTCGCTCGATTCCGCGGATGATGATGTGATGCAAAACACCCGGAGCGTCAAGGCGTGCTAATCTAAACATGGGCCTCTGATAGCTAAAACGGTTACATTTGTCAAGTTATTTACTTATTTATGGACGTCCCGCATATCCCTAAAGCAATAAACAATGTCTTTTTCATTTATGACTCCCTGCTGTCAGTTCGATTTTGATGCGTCAATTTTTTTCTGAAGTTTATCGCACTCTCGATAAAACTTACGATCTGCAACCGATGGATTAATATAATTTCTTGGCCAACATCTGCGCCCATTGATTCTCAGAACATCATCTTTTTTGATTTCAACGCCATCAATTTTTTTCTGGGCTTTATCGCATTCTGCATAAAACTTGCGATCTGCAGCTGATGGATTAATATAGTTTCTGGGTTTACATCTGCGCCCATTGATTCTCAGCACTTCATTGTTGTTACCGAGTTTGACCTTGAACTTTTCCTTTCCCATTTTCACCACATTGTCATCAGCTGGAAGCTTAGTGTTCCCGCTGTTTTTCGCCATGACAGCTAGGAGTGTGGTTCGGGCAGTTCCACTTTTTAGCCGGGAAAGGGCAGCAGCCGTCTCCTGTTCGGTCGGTTCCCGTCCCATTGTGGCCTGGTAAAGGTCACGGACAAACTCGCCATCGCTCTTGTTGCGGATTTTGTATTCGGATGAACTGAAAAATCTTTCCATGACCCATTCCCGGGATTTTCCATTTTTAAGCCATCCCATCCAGTGGCGCAGCCCCCCGTCGTCCGGGTTGCGGTCAAGAATACTTTTATAAAGAGAGGTTAAGAAAACTTCGTCGCTGCCAGAGCGCCAGTCCTGTGCAGGTTTTGCTTTTCCGGGCAAGTTTGACGATGCCTGAGGGGATAAAGACGCATCTGCCGGAGGAACTACTTCAAGATTTATAGAAGCGCTCAACCCCGATGTGCCGTCTGTTGCGGTTACAAAAAAGTTGCCTATCGAAATGGCCTGGAAAACAGGACTACCGGTGGACCAGCTCAGATCGGCACGGTTGGTAATGTTCACCGGTGACTGGGTCTGGCTGTCTTCAAAAGGAAAAGATGCGGAAAGATTCTTATAGTTGGCTAAAACTAGTTTTTTACTAGGGCTGTTGGTCAGAAAGGCCTGTAGAGAAACGGATTTATGCAACGTCACACGGCCGGCAGGATAGGAGGGTGCGACAACCTCGAGCTTCAACGGTTGGGATTCAAGGGTCGTTCGGCTGCTCCACTGGACCTGATCGGTGACATCCATGGGCGGTCGGCATTCCCCTTTGTAATGCGCCATGGCCCGCAAGCTCGGAGTTTCGCTTGACAAGGCTTTCCCGTTGGGAAGGAGTTCCAGATAATTTAGCTTTGCAGGACTGATATTGACAACGACTGTATCGCGCATGCCACCGACAGTAACACCAATGTGATGCCTCCCCTCCTGTGCAGGGTAAAAAATATAAGTTTCATAGGGGCGTCGTGCCACCAAGAGGCCGTATTTGTTGGCCCTTTCGTCCTCAAGTTTAAGAACATTAAAGGTAGTATAGTCCCATTTAACAAATTCATCAGGCATGGTGATACGGTGATCGCTCCCGCCGGCAGAGAATTCAGCAATCACCCCAAGATGAACCACCCCGCACATATCCACATCCTGGCTGGCCGGGGTGAGGATGATTTTAACCCCTGGAAAATCTCGCAGCGTAGGCCCTGTTCCCATAGAGGATATCTGAACAAGCCCGCTAAAATTTTTAACGCCGAGCTTCGGCATGGGCCGATTACGAAAACCAACCCAGGTTCTCCGAATTTCAAAATGAGACATAACCTTCTTTTCACTGCCATGGCGAATCACATTGGCTTCGATAACGATTGGCACACCCTGCGGAAATTTGTCTTCCGCTCTTTTGATTTCGTTATAGACCTGAACTCTTTTGAAAAAGGCGGCGATATCAACGGCCATATCAAGAACGTCAAAAGGCGTTGGTGAAGAAATATCATCCCACACAGTGACCGGCCCCCGGATGTTATCACTCCCCCATGTAGTAGCGGGTAGCACAAAAATAAATAAGCCAATGAATAGTAAAAAAAATGATTGAAATATTTTGTTCATTCTTATCTCCTTCAATTAATAATTTAAGGATAACACCAACCGACTATTTGAATCACGGTATTTCAACTTGCCTTGTTATATTCCTTCTGACAAATCAACCCATCTCCCGCCAGTGAGAGGTTCAAAATTTTTAGGGCCTGGTAGGGCCTGGGGTCGGGCCACAGCAACATATTAAATTATCGATAAAAGCAATTCAATTGTCAATGTCAATTGGGGTCGGGCCAAGTTAACGTTCCGATATCCTTTTTTATTCATTCCAAAACCATAGGTTTTTTCCTTGTATATCACTCTTTTGGGTATCGAAAAAGCCTTTATAGGGCGACTGGGATTCCCGAAGTTCGAAACCTTCTGCCTTCTTCCGAACACGACGGCCGATAGCAATGCTTCGCATCTGCCTTTTGACAGTCTCGACAAACGACTGGCTTCCGGTTGCAATACTCTGTGTCCAACAATCCACCCTTTTCGTCTCATTATCAGATAGGGCAGATTGAACCCACCGTCGATGCGCTGACTGAAAACTCTCGAAATTATCGAAACCAGAAAGACGACTCAATGCTTCGTAGTCGATGAGGATGTTTTTCCTTCGGGGATGCTGAATTTCGTTGTACCCTCCATGACTCCAATGCTCCGGGTGACTCACAACGCCTGCCCGAACCATATTTAAATCCACATACACAAGACAGCGTAATAAATGCTCTCCGGTTTCGATGGCGGTTGCGTGGTAGCGATCCTCCCAGAAAGCTCCCTTCCGCTTTTTCCGATTGTTGAATTCCTGACCTGTTCTTCCCGCAACAAGCTGAATGGATTTCGGGATTACGTTCCGCCCGTTTGCGTTCTGAACGAGCAAGTGAATATGGTTTGACGTCACTACATAATTCAATATAACCAGACTGTAACGCTTCCTCGCCTCATACAGCCATTGCAGCCAGCGATGACGGTCTTTGGCAAATTTAAACAAAAATTCTCTCTTGTGGCACCGATGGGTAATGTGCCATACATGTCCGGGAATGTAATGACGTTTCGCTCTCGCCAACCGCGTCTCCCTATTTGCGTTATTTTAGGTCCAAAAAAGCTATTATTGCCATGTTTTAAGCGCTCTTTTTATCTACATGTCCTTTGTTATCAAATGCTTGTCTTGGCCCGACTCCCGATCAATAACGCTATTCCAACACCGAACGCACCGGCATCCATAAGTTTATCGGATATGAAATTTTTCAATTATCAGGCGCTGCATGGGTCAAAAACAGGCCTGACCCGCTTCTCCGCCCAGCTGTCCGCAGGCGGCCATGAGATCTTTTCCCTTTGTTGTCCGCTTCTGGATATTGACCCGTTTCTCTATCAAGAGGTCCCGGAAGGTTTCCGTCTCTTTTGCGGTGGGGGGGCGGTAGAGCGAATCCGTGCCCGGATTAAATGGAATAAGATTCACTTTTGCGGGCAGCAGAGCAAGGTATTGTGCCAGTTCCAAAACATGTTCCGGCCGGTCGTTGACCCCCGGAATCTGAACATAGGCAATCATGAATTTGTCTTTTTTTTTCAACGGATACCCAAGCAGTAATTTTCTGAGTTTGTCCATGGGAAAGGCCCTGTTGACCGGCATAAGCTCGGAGCGCAAACGATCATTGGAGGCGTTCAAAGAGACCGCCAGTTTGACATGCGGCATGCCGTCAGCGGCAAACTTTTTGAGGCCCGCTTCCAGCCCGGCGGTCGATACCGTAATACGTCGCCGGGCAATATCCAGACCC
>JAFDEW010000531.1 GCA_019310125.1 Deltaproteobacteria bacterium
CTGACACCTGAAACCAAAAAGTCTTGGATAGCAATTAACAAACTGGTAATGCACCTTTACGATAAGGAGCTTAATTATGCTTGATGCAAAAATACCTTCGGGCCCCCTTGCAGAAAAATGGGATAAGCACCGTTTTGAACTTAAGCTTGTCAATCCCGCCAATAAAAGAAAATATACGATCATTGTGGTTGGAACCGGCCTTGCCGGAGGTTCTGCCGCGGCATCGCTGGGCGAACTCGGCTATTACGTAAAAAGCTTCTGTATTCAGGACAGTCCCCGGCGTGCTCACAGCATCGCGGCTCAGGGGGGGATCAACGCCGCCAAAAATTACCAGAATGACGGCGACAGTATCCGCCGTCTTTTTTACGACACCATCAAAGGGGGCGATTTCAGATCCAGGGAAGCCAATGTCTATTAATATTATCGACCATTGCGTGGCCCAGGGCATACCGTTTGCCCGGGAATACGGAGGCCTTCTGGCCAACCGCAGCTTTGGCGGCGCCCAGGTGTCCCGAACATTTTACGCTCGCGGCCAGACCGGCCAGCAGCTTCTTCTGGGCGCTTACAGCTCATTGATGCGCCAGGTGGCGGCCGGCCGGGTCTCTATGTTCCCGCGCCGGGAACTGTTGGACATCGTGGTTGTCAACGGACAGGCACGAGGCATTGTTGTCAGAAATCTTGTCACCGGAGAATTTGAAAGTCATGGGGCCGATGCCGTGGTGCTGTGTACGGGCGGGTATGCCAATGTGTTTTATCTTTCCACCAATGCCATGGCGTCTAATGTCAGCGCAAACTTCAGGGCATATAAAAAAGGGGCGTTTTTTGCCAATCCCTGCTACACCCAGATTCATCCCACCTGTATCCCGGTCCACGGAACTTGTCAGTCCAAACTGACATTGATGAGCGAAAGCTTGCGTAACGACGGTCGGGTTTGGGTGCCGAAAACCCCCGGAGATAAGCGGCCGCCCAACCAGATCCCTGAATCTGAGAGGGATTATTACTTGGAAGAAAAATATCCGAGTTTCGGCAACCTGGTTCCCCGGGATGTGGCGTCACGCAATGCCAAGGCCCAGTGTGATATGGGCAAAGGCGTGGGGGAGACCGGTTTTGCGGTATACCTTGACTTTGCCGATGCCATCCGGCGGGACGGCAAAGAGGTGATCCAACAAAAATACGGTAATCTTTGCCAGATGTATGAAAAAATAACCGCGTCCAATCCTTATGAAACGCCCATGATGATCTACCCTGCGTCTCATTATGTCATGGGAGGCCTGTGGGTGGATTACAACCTGATGAGCAATCTTGACGGACTTTTTGTCTTGGGTGAAGCCAATTTTTCAGACCACGGGGCCAACCGTCTGGGCGCCAGTGCACTGATGCAAGGTCTGGCGGACGGTTATTTCGTTATTCCATATACCATCGGCGGGTACCTTGCGGGCACGGACCGGCCGGAAATCACCACCGATCACCCGGCGTTTAAACCGAACGGACCCGAAAGCTTCTTTCCATCAACGGAAACCGGACCGTGGATGACTTTCACCGTGAACTGGGTCACATTCTCTGGGAATACTGCGGCATGTCACGAAACGATGAGGGTCTGTTGAAAGCCAGAACACTGATTCAGGAACTTCGAGAAGAGTTTTGGAAAAATGCGGTGGTACCCGGTTTGTCGGAAGATTTTAACCAGAGCCTGGAGCGGGCCGGCCGGGTAGCGGATTTTCTCGAGTTCGCAGAGCTGCTGGTTATGGATGCCTTTGAACGAAAGGAATCCTGCGGCGGTCATTTCAACGAAGCCTACCAGACCGAAGAGCAGGAGGCCAGGCGGGATGACGAGAATTTCTGTCACGTGGCCGCATGGGAATACAAAGGGGATGACAATGATCCCGAACTCCATAAGGAACCGTTGGTTTTTGAAAACGTGGAATTAACGCAAAGGAGTTACAAGTGACCAAAAGCATAAACATAACGCTAAAAGTCTGGCGACAAAAAGGGTCCCATGTGAACGGCGGTTTTGAAACCTATCCTGCGACGGATATTTCAACGGATATGTCCTTTTTAGAAATGATCGACGTTGTCAACGAACAACTGACTCTGGACGGCAAAGATCCCATTGCATTCGATCATGACTGCCGGGAAGGACGGCCCGGAAAAAGGGACCACACTTTGCCAGCTTCATATGAGGCATTTTTCAAACGGAGATACCATTGTGATAGAGCCGTGGCGTGCCAAGGCGTTTCCCATCGTAAAGGATCTTGTGGTGAATCGCAGTGCGTTTGATCAGATTATCCTTGCCGGGGGCTATATTTCCGTAAACACCGGGGGCGCTCCGGATGCCAACAGCATACCCATCCCACAGGAAATCGCTGAACTGGCCATGGATGCGGCTGCCTGTATCGGATGCGGCGCATGTGTTGCCGCGTGTCCCAATGCCTCTGCCATGCTTTTTACCAGTGCCAAGATTTCTCAGCTGGCACTTTTGCCCCAGGGAAAACCTGAAGCCGCGAATCG
>JAFDEW010000039.1 GCA_019310125.1 Deltaproteobacteria bacterium
TCAAAAGACTATTATTTTCAAGAGGTTATAGAATTTCCGAGACGTTGAATTATTTAAGACAAATTATGGATGCAAACCTCCCGGTAGTGCCCTCTCCGCGAAATGAAAAAAATCGATCTGGATCGCATTTTGTGCACAATCGGCTTAAATCCACGTTGTCGATCAAAATCCCTGCCTGGCAAAGCTGGTCACGGCTTAATGACCAGAAATCAAAATGGTCGTCATCATCCTTGTACTTCCAGTATTTCTTTGGGATCTCTTTTTCGTATTTCACAAACTCGGCACAACATGGACCCAGAGACGCACCGATCCCCGCGACAATATCACCGGCAAAGCAGCCAAAGCTTTTTTTCATTACCTTTATCGTGAAGCCTATAATATTGTTTATACTTCCGCGCCATCCCGAATGAACATTTGCCACAACTTGCTGAACAGGATCGTACATGATTACCGATTGACAGTCGGCCACCTGTATTACAAGAACCTTTTTTCGTACATTCGTAATCAGAGCATCCCCCACATGTTTGTGTTCGGAATGCGGATTAGACACACCAATCTGCTTGCTTAAAATTTCCGGCGGTTCAACTTCACCGCGAAGATCAGAATCAAACGTAATAGAGTTATTGTCTTTTGAAAATACCATGACTCTGCTTCCGTGAACCTGGTCCGCAAAAACAAAATCTTCTTCGTTGAGACATTTTGATATTATTTCCCTGTTCCGCCTGACATTCCGATCATCATCACCGACACCGAAACTGATATTTAAGCTTCGAAATGGACCGGTGCTTACGCCGGTATTTCTCGTAAGAATTCCATGCTTGATACCGGTGAGCTTCGCAAGTTTTTCAAATTCTAAGAATGAAATACCATTTCTGTGCTTTATTATCATGGCATGAATATCCTCATTCTCCATCCCAGGGTTGATAACGCCTTGCGATTCTTTGGATGATTCGAGAAGTCGAAACTTCGTGAACTACCGGAACCCTGACCACTTTGCCGCCATTTGCTTTCACAATATCAGCCCCTATGATCTCCTTTTCAATCCAATCAGCTCCCTTTACAAGTATATCAGGCTTTAATTCCTTTATAACTTTTAACGGATCCGGTTCATTAAAAACCGTAATATAATCTACGCACTCCAAACCGGCCAGCACTTCAGCCCTCTGGTTCTGGTTCACGATCGGCCTGTTTTCGGGTTTTATGGATCTTACCGACTCATCGGAATTTAATCCCACCACTAAAACATCCCCTTCCGACCTGGCAGCGGTAAGATAACGCACATGACCCACATGCAGAATATCAAAGCATCCGTTTGTAAAAACAATACTTTTCCCTGACTCACGCAGGTTCCATATTGTTTGTACCAATTCTTTTAATTTTAAAACTTTAGACGCCATATTTCCACAATTGAAATATTTATGATTGGAATTCGTATATATTAAATTATCATTCGCCATAACCAATTATGTTAATCTTCATCTTTCAACAAAAATCTTTAGAAGTGGTTTCAAAACCTTCAATCAGGTTCAAAGTCAAGGCGGGGCGAGGGATTCAAACGCAGGAATATATTTAATATTTCGAGTATTGAATCCCTCGGTCCAACACAAAAATTGGGCCTGAGGGGAGGTTTTGAAACCACTTCTAAGCAATTATTTCGATTGGGGGAAACCCCCGGGTTCTAAAATCAAATTCCTTACATGATGGTCCACGACGGACCACTACACGTCAATGCAGATTACATGCCATAAGCGTTTTTGCTGAACTGTTATTCGGTAAAATCCGAAAAGTTAATGTATTTTAAGTAAGTTGACGATGGGTTCGAAGAATTTTGCCAGGATGAAAAACGCGGTGTTATGTAGGAAAAAATTTCCCTATGAACAGAGTAAAATGAAAATTTCGCCGGGTTAATGGACAGAATCGGCATTACAAAAAATCTAAAAAATCTAATAATAAAGTATTAGATTTTTTATAGTACCCTTACTCTCATCTAATACTAAAGTATTAGAAAACTCCATCTAAAAAATACGAATAAAATCATACTTTAGTCGTATTTACACGTTGGATGATATTTTGGTAATAAATATGTGATTAACCGATTCGAATGTATGAGCTTTCTCATTTTTTAAGGAATTGGAGAATATCCTAATGGCCGAAAAACCTACCTATAAAGAATTGGAAACAAGGGTTAAGGAACTTGAAAAATCAGATGTTGAGCGAAAAAGTGTCGAGAACGTCGCCCAAGTGTCGAAACAGGAAAAAAAAACCATTCTTGACAGTCTGATAGAACATGTTGCCTATCAAGACACCGAAATGAAGATTAAATGGGCCAACCTGTCTGCCTGCGAATCAGCGAATATGAAGCATGAAGATATAGTAGGTTGCTATTGTTATGAAATCTGGGCGCGGCGCAGCGCACCTTGCCCGGATTGCCCGGTCATAAAAGCTATGGAGACATGCCGACCTCAAGCCATAGAAAGGTTTACTCCTGATGGCAGGTATTGGTTCATTCGGGGCTATCCCTTCAGCGATACAAATGGTGATATTTTGGGTGGATTTGAAGTCGTACGGGAAATCACCGATCAAAAGCATGCAGAGGAGAAGATGCGAAAGAGCGAGGAAAAATATCGTGACCTGTATGACAACGCTCCCGATATGAATGTGTTCATTGATGCGAAAACAGCAACCATTCTGGATTGCAACCGGACATTAGTCGATGCATTGGGATATGCAAAAGAAGAAATCATTCGTCGGCCAATTTTCGATATCTGCGCTCCTGAAAGTGCTAATTATATAAAAGAGGATGTGTTTCCTGTGTTTGTGAAAAGCGGAAAAATAGAAGGGGAAGAATTGCAACTCCAGCGAAAAGATAGCAGTAAAATCGATGTGAGTCTTAACGTATCCGCCGTACACGACGAGCAGGGTAATATTCTATATGGCAGATCGGTTTGGCGTGATATTACCCATAGGAATCGACTTGAAAAACAACTCATACAAGCGCATAAAATGGAGTCAATCGGAACCCTATCCGGTGGTATGGCCCATGATTTTAACAACTTATTAGCGATTATTCTTGGCAATGCCGAACTGTCCATGGATGATATTCCTGAGGAGAACCCGGCTCATTTCAAAATTAAAGAGATTCAAACAGCCGTGTTGCGTGCAAAGTATATGGTGAAGCAGCTCACTAGTTTCGCTTGTAAGGAAGATCATGATCGAACACCGGTAAAAATTAATCTCATCATTACCAGCGCTTTGAAATTATTACGAAATTCAATTTCTACAAACATCGATATTCGACCCAGTATTCCGAAAAAATCAGAAACACTTCTCGCCAACCCTACACAAATCAAGCAGGCAATTATAAATGTTTGTAGAAATGCAGCACACGCAATGAGAAAACAGGGGGGTATTCTCGAAATCAAACTGGAGCATGTCGTATTGAAGGAATCAACAGCTCGATTCTATAAATTATTTCCGGGTGACTTCATCAAGCTAAGCATAAGCGATACGGGACATGGGATTGATCCGGCAATTAAAGACCGTATATTTGACCCATATTTTACGACAAGGCGGTTTGGCGAAGGATCCGGGATGGGATTACCAGTAGTGTACAGCATTGTACGGAATCATAAGGGTGCCATTTCTGTGGACAGTGAAAGGGGAAAGGGAACCATCGTCAACATGTTTTTTCCCATCATTGAAAAGGGACCGGTCAGTGGTTAACCGGTTTTGTTGACACAATGCCCATATTAAAGTACATGTATATGTATAGTTGCTGAGGGGGTCACAACATACAAAACCTAAGATGAGCGTTTCAAATTTTAAAAGGGGTCAACCCTCTTTTATTTTGGATGAATTAAATGGATTTATATTTTTGAAATTTGAAACCCTTCGGGATTGCCGATCTTACCGCTTCTACTGCGTCAGATACCGTCCCGCATAGTTCACTATAGCGGAACAGCATCTTCCTTGTATCTGCGGCAACCTCGACAATCGCTCAACTTAGGAAAAGATAACCATAACCGTTTTGAAAAGGTCTCTATAAGGGACTGCTTGAATCTATTGAGATTAGGTTTGATGGAGTAATATTTAAATCGGAGACAAAACACCCATGAAACTTTCATCTTTAACTGCTATTTCTCCTATTGACGGCCGTTATCGCAAAGTTACCGAGAAGCTCGCCGATTATTTTTCCGAAGGGGCATTGATAAAATATCGGGTGATGGTGGAGGTGGAATATTTTATTGCATTATGCAATTTGCCGCTTCCTCAATTGGCGGATATTAAAAAGAATATATTTGAAGCACTGAGAAGTATTTATAAGGAGTTTTCCAATGATGACGCTCGTAGAGTAAAAGAAATCGAGGCGGTTACCAATCATGACGTCAAGGCAGTTGAATATTTTCTCAAGGAAAAATTTGACAAGCTGGGGTTGTATCATTTCAAGGAGTTTATCCATTTTGGCTTAACTTCCCAGGATATTAACAACACCGCTATGCCCAGCTCATTAAAAGATGCATGGGTCGATGTTTTGCAACCTGTTTTAGATGAGATTGTTGACACGTTGAATGAACAAGCCAATCAATGGAAAGAGGTCCCCATGCTGGCAAGAACCCACGGTCAGCCGGCATCTCCCACCAGCCTGGGCAAAGAAATTTTTGTGTTTGTGGAGCGGCTAAAAAAGCAGAAAAACCTTTTGGAAACCATCCCGTTTTCCGCCAAATTCGGTGGGGCAACCGGTAATTTCAATGCACATTATGTGGCGTATCCTGAAGTCGATTGGACAGGGTTCGCAGATTATCTGATAAACCAGGTGTTAGGACTTGATCGATCAAAGGTTACTACCCAGATCGAACATTACGATAATCTGGCAGCATTTTGTGATAACCTTAAACGGATCAATACCATTCTCATTGATCTGAACAGGGATATCTGGCTGTACATCTCCATGAATTATTTCAAACAAAAGATAAAGGACACAGAAGTAGGATCTTCGGCCATGCCGCATAAAGTCAATCCCATCGATTTTGAGAATTCGGAAGGGAACCTGGGGGTGGCCAATGCGGTTTTTGAACATCTTTCCGCCAAGCTGCCCGTTTCCAGACTTCAGAGGGATCTGACCGATTCCACGGTTACCAGAAATATCGGGGTGCCGCTTGCCCATACGCTCATTGCTTTTAAATCCCTTTTAAAAGGACTGGACAAATTAATTTTAAATTTCGATGTCATTCATGCCGATCTGCAGGATAATTGGGCGGTGGTCAGTGAAGCCATCCAGACCGTTTTGCGCAGGGAAGGGTATCCGGAACCATATGAAGCCCTTAAGGAATTAACGCGGACCCATTTGCGCATTGACCAAAAGGCGATAGTTCAATTTATAGAAAACCTGTCTGTTGATCAAACCGTTAAAGAAGAATTAAAAAAAATCACTCCTCAAAATTATACGGGCATTCATGAGTTCTAAAACGGCATTTGTAATTTAAACTTCCCAAAAATTCTACAATCTATTGATATTATATTATAAATTTAGTGAAAATCTTTGACCCCATCAATACCCCCCTTACGGGAACCAACCTCATTGAAGCAAGTGCGGGTACCGGCAAGACCTACGCAATTGCCGGAATCTATTTAAGGCTGGTTCTCGAAGAACACCTTACCACCGATCAGATTCTGGTGGTAACCTTTACCCAGGCTGCCACCCAAGAGCTTAAAGACCGGATCCGCAATACGCTTTTGAATGCGAAATCCGCATTCTCAAAGGGATCGAGCGGCGATGATCTGATTAACCGGCTTGTCAAAAAACATGAGAATACGGCTTTGGCCGTTCGATTGATTCAAGATGCCCTTATTGATTTTGATAATGCCGCTATTTTTACCATACACGGGTTTTGCCACAGGGTGCTGAATGAGCATGCGTTTGAAACCCAAAGTTTATTCGACACGGAACTGGTTACCGATCAGACCGATATGGCCAGAGAAATCGTGGATGACTTCTGGAGAAACCATTTTTACAATATGCCTCGGGAATTTATAAGCTATACCGACAAAAAGATATCCGGTCCGGAATATTTTTTTGCGCTTTTGGCAAAAAAAAATGCCCCGGATATGAGGATTATTCCGGAACTCGAATTCCCTGACTTAGAGAGTCTTGATGAGTTTAGAAATATTTTTAAAAAGCTTAAAATCGCCTGGCGCATGTCAAAGGAACAGGTCATACCGTTATTAAAAGATCCGTGTTTAAGCGGTACGATATACGGAAGCACCAAGACAGAAACAAAGCACACAGGGTTTTCCAAAAGAGACCTAAAGATTTTGTCCATGACTCGAACCATGGATAGATTCGTTGATTCAAAATCAATGGGGTTTCCGGTGTTTAAAGATTTTGAGAAATTTACTGCAACCAAACTCGCGGCGTCCACCAGAAAAAATCATATTCCGCCGTTTCACGATGTTTTTAATATATGTGACGAACTCTATGAAAAAGGGATTTCCCTTGAAGCGGAAATGGAACGTCGTCTTTTATATTTGAAAACCTTGTTTTTCAGCTACGCCGAAGAACAACTTCCGGCCAGAAAAGGGAAGCGCAACATACAATTTTTTGACGATCTTTTGATAAGAATAAAAAAAGCACTCGAAGATACCGGCGGGAATGAGTTGGCATCAGCCATTCGCCGGCAATACAAAGCAGCCCTTGTGGATGAATTTCAGGATACCGATTCTGTTCAGTATGAAATATTTCGCCGGCTCTTTGATTCGAAACACAGTGTTCTGTTTATGATCGGCGATCCCAAGCAGGCCATATACGGTTTCAGGGGAGCTGATATTTTTTCGTACCTGACGGCTGCCGGCGATGCGGACTCAAAATATACTTTGATACAAAACTGGCGGTCAACGGCCGGTTTAATTAGAGCCGTAAATACCATATTCTCAAATGTGCCGTCACCGTTTGTTTTTGAGCAGATCGGGTTTGAAAAAGGAATCCCAGGGGATGAAATCCAATCCATGGATGATACATCTTCATCCCCCCTTGTATTATGGTATTGGGAATCGGATAAACACACAGACACACCCAAACTTCTGAACAAAACCCAAGCGGTTCCGTTGATTGCAAGGGCGGTTACGGACGAAATTTCCCGCCTGATTTCTCCAGGTCCAAAGAGTCGGTCCCATGATGAATCCGATGGGATTAACGCCGGGGATATCGCTGTTCTGGTTCGGACGAACCGGCAGGCTCAGATAATCAAAAAAAGTCTGTTATTAAAACGAATCCCCTCGGTTCTTTATGATACCGGGAACATTTTTCATACCCGCGAAGCCCGGGACATGGAAAGGATCCTTTCGAGCATTTCCGAATCTGCCAGTGACCGGCGGTTCAAAACAGCTCTTGTAACCGATATACTGGGTGTTTCCGGACACAAAATCGATTCCGCAGATAGTGATCCTTTTTGGTGGGAAACCCGGGCCAGCAACTTCAGGGAGTATTTCCGGCTATGGAACCGATACGGTTTTATCAGAATGTTTCGGAACTTCATGTCAAAAGAGAAAATCAGAGAACGGCTTTTGGCATTTCCGGACGGGGAAAGAAGACTGACCAATATTCTTCATCTGGCCGAAATACTCCACCAGGAGTCGGTTGAAAAACAAACCGGGATCACCGGGTTAATTAAGTGGCTGTCTGAACAGATCAACACGCCTATTACGGAATCCGAGATTCACCAGCTTCGTCTTGAAAGCGATGAACATGCCGTAAAAATTATAACACTGCACAAAAGCAAAGGGCTGGAATTTCCGGTGGTGTTCTGCCCCTTTTCATGGGGAGGATCCCTCATCAAAGACTCGGAGATCGCATTCCATGATCATGATACTATGGAACTGACACTGGATCTGGGTTCCAGTGAAAAAAATATTCATCTTGCTTTTGCTCAGAATGAACTCCTGGCAGAGAACATGCGGCTGCTTTACGTGGCGGTAACCCGCGCCATAAAAAGGTGCTACCTGGTATGGGGACGATTCAACACCGCGGATACTTCTGCCATGGCCTACCTGTTTCACTATGGGCCAACACCCGGGGATGACATTAAAATGGAGGATCCGGTTTCTTCTTTAAAGGCAAGGGTTTCAGAGAAAAAAGATGAGGAATTATTAGAAGATTTAAAACAGCTGGCGGACAAATCCAAAGGAACCATAGAACTTGTTCGATTGCCTCCGGATAAGGGTGTGGAATACGAACCTCCCGAAGATGAAAAACAAGAACTTTCTTCCCGGCAATTTTCGGGGAAAATAGACACCTCTTGGAAAATTTCAAGTTATTCATCCATGGTATCGCAGCGAGTCCCGGAAGAAGCCGCGCCCGATCGTGATGTATCCCATGATCCTTATGGTTATACTACGGAGAGCGGTCTTGATCGTATTGAAAGCACGGACATTTTCTCCTTTCCAAAAGGCGCAAAAGCCGGGATTTTCTTTCATGATATTTTTGAGCATCTCGATTTTACAGCGTCAGATTACGGATATAAAGAGGCACTGGTAACCAACAAATTAACGGCATACGGGTTCGATCCAAAATGGCGGGATGCGGTATGCCACATGATTACCAGGGTCCTATCCATACCGCTTGAAATAAGAACAGAGGCTTTGACGCTTTCTTCGGTTCAATGCAAGAACCGGATCAATGAGATGGAGTTTTATTACCCGTTGAATCCCTTTACCCCACAACAACTGGAAAAAATATTTTCCGATCATGGAACAATTCAAGTTCCCGGTAATTTTCCGGACCGGATTGGAAAGCTGACCTTTCCTTTTGCAAAGGGGTTTATGAAAGGATATATCGATATGGTCTTTTATGAAAAGGGGCGTTACTACCTGGTAGACTGGAAGTCGAATCTATTGGGAACCCGCGTGGAGGACTATTCCAAAGATGCGTTGAACACGGTGATGAGTAATGATTTTTATATCCTTCAGTATCATCTGTATACCCTTGCACTTTATCAGTATCTTCGGGTCCGGCTGCCGGGTTTTGATTATGAAAAAGATTTTGGAGGTGTATGTTACATTTTTATAAGAGGGGTGGATCCTGATCATGGACCGGAATTCGGAATTTACAAAGATTATCCCAGCCCGGATCTTATTCATGCACTGGCCAGAGCGCTTATTCCGGGATGAGACCTTAGAAAAAAATCCCCTTTTATGCTTTTTTTATCAAAAAATTGATCCGGCAAATCAGTGTGAAGTGACTAAAGTGATCTAAAGTGCCTAAAGTTGAGGAATATTGTTAACTTATATAAAAGTTGGAGCATAGCGACTCATTAACTTTAGCTCACTTTAAACTTTAGCTCATTTATAACTTTTTCGATTTATAAAGCTTAATGTTTTAAATAATGAAAGATAATATAACTCATTTATATCGAACAGGATATCTAACAGATATAGACATCCATTTTGCTAAATTCATCACCGGTCTTGGCAAAAACGATGATCCGGATATTTATCTGGCCGCAGCCCTGGCCAGCAACGCAACCGGAAATGGAGATGTATATTTTGACCTTGCTTCTGTGGACGAGAGACCGGTTTTTGTGGGGATGGAACAGGAGGGGACCGTCAAATGGCCGAAGCTTTCCGGGTGGTTGCAAAAAATCAGGCAAAGCCCCGTGGTAGGGTGGCCCGGAGATTATCGTCCCTTGATACTCGATAAAAAAAACAGGCTATACCTGTATCGATACTGGGATTATGAAAAAAAGCTTTCTGAATCTATCCTCCACCGTTCCGGAGAAGAATTCCGGGATTTGGATGTAACCCGTTTAACGGACAGTTTAAAGAGGCTTTTCCCACAAAATGAAGATGATGAGTTTAACTGGCAGATGGTCGCGGCATACATTGCGGCCATTAAAAGAATTTGCATTATCTCCGGTGGGCCTGGGACAGGAAAGACCTTCACCATGGCAAAGATCCTTGCGCTGCTTTTGGAGTTGCATGGAAAAGAGAAACTTAACATCTTGCTTGCCGCTCCCACGGGAAAGGCTGCAGCCCGGATTGCTGAATCAATTAAAGATGCAAAGAAAACGCTAAATAGCCCTTGGGATATCATCGAGGCAATTCCTTCCGAAGCGTATACCATACATAGAATGCTCAAAACCATCCCGGGTTCCCCGTATTTTCAACATAACCGTGAGAACCCCCTAAATGCGGATGTGGTGGTGGTGGATGAAGCTTCAATGGTAGATCTTGCCTTGATGTCAAAACTCCTTTGGGCGGTTCCTTTTGAGGCCAGGCTCATACTGATCGGAGACAAAGACCAGCTTGCTTCGGTTGAGACCGGTTTTGTATTGGGAGATATCTGTGACAGAGAGAATGTTCACGCATTCTCAGAATGTTTTTGCAATAAATTTGAAGCGGTCACCCAACAAAAAATTGAGCTTCCGCTCAAAGAACATAAAGAATCCCCCGGTCTTTATGACTGTATGGTTGTGTTGAAAAAAAACTATCGGTTTACCGGCGGCAGCGGTATAGGAGAATTAAGCCGTGCGGTAAACCGGGGAGAAATCCATAAGGTCTTTCACCTGATGAAAAACAACTCCGATCAAATATCCTGGAAAAAGATTTCACAGCCTGATGATCTGTCACGTTTTCTAACCCAAAGCATTATCAAAGGCTATTCGGATTATCTTAATACGGATGATCCGTACAGAGCCCTTGAACTTTTTAAACGGTTCAAAATATTATGTGCCGTAAAAATCGGTTCAATGGGAGTTAACGCCGTCAACCGGCTGGCGGAACAGGTATTGATCCGTGAGGGTCTGATAGCGCCGGATAGATCGTCATCCAATCCCTGGTACAAAGGCAGACCGGTTTTGATTACCCGCAACGATTACCGCCTGAAGCTTTTTAACGGAGACATGGGAATAACCCTGCCGGCTCCGGGTTCAACCGGCAAAGATTTGTATGTCTATTTTTCAGGAGAATCCGGCGAACTTAGACGGTTTTTTCCTTACCGGCTCCCGGAACACGAAACGGTTTATGCAATGACCGTTCACAAGAGTCAGGGATCGGAGTTTGATCATGTTCTGTTAATTTTGCCGGACCGTGATTACCCGGTATTAACACGGGAACTGTTCTACACGGGAATAACGAGGACCAGAAAAACCGTGTCGATTTGGGCGACAGAAAATGTATTAAAAACAACCATATCCCGTAAAATAGAACGAACCTCGGGACTTAAGGATGCTCTGTGGGGATAATAAGGAGTGACCCTATGAAATATCAAGAAATAATTTTTGAGGAAAAAGGATCTGTTGCGTATTTAACATTGAATCGACCCGATATCCGGAATGCCATCACCGGCGAAATAATCATCAAAGAAATCGAAGAGGCATGCCAAAGGGTTCAGGAAAATAATGATATGAGTGCCATGATTGTCACCGGCGCGGGTTCCGCTTTTTCGGCCGGTGGCAACGTAAAGGATATGTATCATAAGCAAGGGATGTTCTCGGGCAATCCTGAGCAGTTGCGCAAGAATTACCGCAAAGGCATCCAGCGCATTCCTTTGGCGTTATATTATCTGGACGTTCCCACCATAGCGGCAGTCAACGGTCCGGCTATGGGTGCGGGTTGTGATTTAGCATGCATGTGCGATATCCGTATTGCCAGCCAAACCGCCCGGTTCGGAGAAACCTTTGTTTCCGTCGGCCTGATCCCCGGTGATGGCGGAACATTTTTCCTGCCGCGCATCATAGGATTTTCCAAAGCATGTGAGCTTGCATTTACCTGCAGGGTAATCGATGCACATGAATCCGAGCGGATCGGCCTGGTGAGCGAAGTCACCGCACCGGAAAATCTTATTGCACGGTGCACGGAAATCGCCTTTGAAATTGCAAAACAGCCTTCAAATATCCTTCGGCTGGCAAAGCGTCTGTTCAATCTTTCACAAGGAAGGAGTTTGGAGGAAGTCCTTGAACTTTCTGCTGCCTATCAGGCCCTGTGCCATCATACCCCTGAGCATAAAAAGGCTGTAGAGAAACTAATTTTAAGCCAAAAAAAGCAAAAAAAAAGTGATTAAAACACCAAAATTGTCCGAAACGGCGAGTTCAGATATCCGCAAACCATAAGTTATAGAAAAATGCCAAACTTCGAAATTAATTCTCCAAAATAGATTGCCGTTTTTTCTTGCTTTTCCTTTTGGCTGTTTGTGAGCTTACAATTGAAAGAAACGCAATCAATGGGTTTCGTCGTAATTCGCTCTGTGGAACCCTCTGCATGCAACAAACATCCCTTGCTATGCTTTATTTGAAAATCTTTTCCCCGATGTAAAAATACGCACCCTTGATTGGCAGGTCTATCGGTGTTTCTCTTTGTATAAAAATTATGAAAATCATCCGGAAAACTCACAATGAGATCCAGGTCGGCATCCGGCATTATTCTGGGTCCGAATATAAGCATCTTGTCGACGGTATCATCGGGTATCACGGTATAGTCGATAATTTTTGGAAAGTACAATTTAAGCAAAACTTTTTCCCTGCCAACAATAGAAGCAAATATGACTTGAGTGAAGTAGAATTGCATAAACTGATCAAAACTTAAGTGCTTGTTTCCAAATGGAACCGCCTCCCATAAATGGTTTACATATTCCGAATATATGAGTTGGACGTTTTCATAAATTGCAAAGCCCGGAGTCCTGCAGCAATGGTGCGATACCCCTCCTGAAGGTTCACACCTCATACATTCTTCCAGAGTGGGAGCATCTTTGGTTTGTTTTGACAATACTTCCTGCAATGTTTTGGATAAATATGTCATGGCGTTTCCCCTAATTGACGTTTTGGGACTTCTACAGCCTAATGAAAATATATGATATGTTAAGCTATGACAAAGAAAAGCACGATGTAAATCAAGATTGTTGGTTATTGAGTTCAATCGTAAGGTGTCAGTGTTCAGGTTTTGGGAGTATTACCGATTTGTTAAAATAGTTCTCACGCATTAATTTATTTATTTTTGAGCGAAAACCTCGACATCGGGTCTCGGGTCTCGGGTGTCAGGTCTCAGGTGTCAGGAACTGCCAAACCTGAAACCTGAACACTGACACCTTAAACCTACATGTCCCCTGACACCTGACACCTTTTCCCCAAAGCTAAATACGTAGCGCAGACAAACATGAATTTTCATATTGCCAACAGCCGTGATTCACACCCTT
>JAFDEW010000275.1 GCA_019310125.1 Deltaproteobacteria bacterium
ATAAAAATCGGCCCTTCCATATATTCATCCGCGGGAATGACCGATGAATCCGTCTCCATGGTATATATTGAATGTGACGGAGTCCCTTCAACTGACGGTAATGAGGGATCCGAGAATATCCAGGTGATTTTTGTGTCCCGGGAGGAAGCCTTACGGTTATGTGAAGATGCATCTTTAAAATTCGATGCCAAAGCATGGATCGTTCTGATTAATTTTGCCAAGTTCGGTCGTATTTGAAGATTGACTTTGAAGAACGTTCATGGTTTTAATCTGAATATTGCATGAAAATTAATGAGATTTTTTAAACGGCATAATTGGAGCGGGTTTAGACAAAATCACACTGCTGCGTTATTAAGGGTTCGTAATAGTTCACTATGACTTCACCCTTAAATGCCTTGCATATGAAAGCCTCCGGCTCGTGCAAAATTCAGGTTTAATTTAATTATATCATTCATTTTATCACTGCCAGGCTCCATTATTTATTGAGAAGTTACAGAGGTTCCTATGTACAAACCAGCCGCTTTTTTGATTTCTTCCGCCGCACTTACGAGCATATTCAGTTTCTTTTTCGGAGGGTATTTTCGGGAAAGGGAACGGGCCTACCGGTTATGGTTGATGTTTGTGGCATACGGTAAAGAGCTCCCGTCGGAAAAAGAAAGAATTGATATCTGTTCCGAGTTGGAATCCAGGGATCGAATGTTCTATCAGGCCAAGGGGCTTCTTGGGATTCTTTTATTGACCATCGGCCTGGCGTACCTGGTTTTTCAAATCTATTCCTTCCGCTACATTTTTCCATCTTCTCCCCTTTATCAACCCGGAGCCTTCACCGATTATATATGGTTCAACACCATTATCGGGTTTATTGTGATGATAAACTGCCTGGAGCTTTTGTATATCCGGGTTGCCGTGGACAGAACCGAGAAATTTCCATTTTTTAAAATCCGGCAGCGGGTCACCGGCCAGAATAGACTGTCCAAGATCTGGATGATCCTCGGGTGTTCCAAACTTAAAACGCCGGAATACAGCCAAAATAAAATTCCCCGTTCGTTTTACGACAACCAGGAATATTATTCCAAAGAAAAGGATAGAGTTTGAGACCTTTGAAAAATGTCAATTTTTGCCTGCCCAGTTAAATCTGTATTTATTATTTAACCGGGGTTTAAGTTCAAGCAAGGCGATAATTTTAACCACCCCAGAGAAATAGGCTTCGCCCCGATGAAATATGCGCTGCATTTCATTGGGCAAGCATTTCACGGGGCAGTTACGGTTATGAAATCTAATTTACTCAAATATTTTTCATTTTTAATTATTCTCCCTTTGTTATTTGTTGCTGCCTGCCGTTATGATTTTCAAGAAAGGATTCCCCCAAAAGCAGTTAAAGGAGTTCTCGATCTAACCGATTGGGATTTTAAAAGAGACGGTCCGGTTAACCTTTCAGGCCAGTATGAGTTCTACTGGCAACAACAGTTAAAACCCATGGATTTTTCCGCGGCGACTCCACCCAAAAAAACCGGATTCATCAAAGTGCCGGGGTATTGGAACAGCTATAAACTGGAGGGAAAAAATCTTCCTGGAAATGGGTATGCCACATATCGTTTGAAAATTATTCTCAATGACCCAACGGAATCATTTGCTTTAAAAATATTAAGTATGGGGACGGCATTCAATGCCTATTTAAATGAACAAAAGATATGTTCGGTAGGAACGGCAGGGAAGGATCGTGAAACAACAACTCCTCGATATTCTCCCCGGGTAATCGATTTTAAAGTTGAAACCAACCAGATCGAAATCATTTTCCAGGTGTCTAATTTTCATCACAGACGAGGCGGAGTCAGAGAAGTTGTCCGGTTGGGATATGAGAAGGACATTCGGAATATCAAAGAGAAACGCCTTAAATTTGATCTATTTTTATTGGGCAGTATTTTTATTATGGCGTTGTACCATCTGGGTCTTTTTACGTTCAGAAAAAAGGATCGTTCACCGCTTTATTTTAGTATTTTCTGTTTTCTGGTTGGGTTACGGCTTATTACTACCGGTGAAAGATATTTTATTGATCTTTTCCCAAATACAGCATGGGAGTTAATGATCAAGCTTGAATATCTTTCTTTTTATCTCGCCGTTCCTGTTTTTATTCTATTTATGCAATCCCTTTTTTATCTGGAAACTTCAAAACGAGTTTCCCATTTCATAGCGGTTTTAGGTTGCGCTTTTTCATGTACTGTGGTTTTTACCCCCGCAAGAGTTTTTTCACATACACTTCAAGCATACCAAATCATCACCCTGATCGCCATTATATACGGACTTTATGTGCCAATTTTTGCTTTGATCAGAAAGAGAGACGGGGCCTTTGTTTTTTTTCTTGGCTTTGTAATTTTAGCTTTAACCGCCATAAACGATATGTTGTACGCTGAAAATATAATCCAGACCGGATATTTTGCGCCGTTTGGTCTTTTTATTTTTATTTTTTCCCAGGCATTTATTATATCCCTTCGCTTTTCAAAAGCCTTTACAACATCAGAACTGCAGTTCAAGGAATTGAAGGAGACGTATCAAGCATACAGAGGAGAAATTATTGATCGGGTACATGCCGAGGAGGCTTTGAATGAAAGTAAAAAGAAGTATAGAAACATTCTTAACAGCATGGAAGACGGATATTATGAGGTCGATCTGTCTGGAAATTTAACCTTCATTAATCCGGCTTTTTGCAAACGTTTGGGTTATTCTAAAGAAGAGTTGGTCGGTATGAACAATAGACAATTTATGACTGAGGATACTGCTCAGAAAGTATACAAAACTTTTAACGAAGTGTATCGAACAGGGAAACCCGCCCTGGCATACGATTGGGAAACCGTCACAAAGGACGGAAAAAGGAAATTTGTCGAGTGCTCTGTAGCACTGATTCTTGATTCAAGCGGTCAGCCCACAGGATTTAGGGGTGTTGGACGCGATACCACCGAGCGCAAGCAAGCTGAAGAACGGGAAAGGTTACATCAAGAGCAGCTTTTTCAGGCCAGTAAAATGGTTGCTTTGGGAACCCTTGTCTCCGGTGTGGCCCATGAAGTGAATAATCCCAATAATTTTATCCGGCTGAATACGCCTACCTTGCTGGAGGCATGGGAAAGTATTATGCCGATACTTGAGGAATACTATGAAGAGAATGGCGATTTTATCATAGGGGGTATGAACTACACCGAGATGCGTGAAAAGATTCCCATATTGTTTTCCGGAATATTGGATGGATCTAAACGTATCATGCAAATCGTTGAAGACCTAAAGAAATTCGTGCGGAAAGATACTTCCGATTTGACACAATCGGTGGATGTTAATGCTGTTTTAAAGTCTGCCATTTCACTCATCTCTAATATAATAAAGAAATCTACAAGTCATTTTTCAGTAAAATATGGAAAGGAGTTGCCCGTGCTGTCAGGTAATTTCCAGCGGCTTGAACAGGTCTTTATAAATCTGATCCAAAACGCTTGCCAGGCCCTGCCGGATTCAAAAAGAGGTCTTTTCGTTTCAACGTATTGGGATGAAACAATGAATAATATTGTGGTCAACGTCAAAGATGAAGGCGTGGGGATTGGACCCGAGATTTTGGCGCAAATTACGGACCCGTTTTTTACCACCAGGCACGATTCAGGAGGCGTTGGATTGGGTTTGTCAATTTCTTCAAGAATTATCGAAGAGCATGGGGGTAGAATGACGTTTGTATCAAAAATAGGGAAGGGAACAACGGCCGAGATTATCTTACCCGTTAATCAAAAAAACAATACGATAAAAGGGATAACACAATGACTGAATCCATATATCCTGTCTTACCGGTAATGCTGGTGGATGACGAAGTACAGGCGTTGGACAGTTTCGAAATTGCACTCCGTTCCGCGGGTATGAATCATTTCATCCGTTGCCAGGACAGCCGCGATGTCATGCGGATGCTTTCCGGAGGGGAGATTGAGGTCATGCTGCTGGATTTGAGAATGCCGTATGTGTCGGGTGAAGAGCTGCTGCCGCTGATAAACAGCGACTTCCCGGAAGTACCCGTCATTATTATTACAGGGGCAAACGATGTGGAAACCGCCGTAAAATGCATGAAACACGGTGCATTTGACTATATGGTTAAGCCGGTTGAAAAGAGCCGTCTTGTCGGAGGGGTAA
>JAFDEW010000276.1 GCA_019310125.1 Deltaproteobacteria bacterium
AACTTCCTTCAATATCTTATCCCCTGTCTGGTGGCCATAGGTGTCGTTATGATGCTTGAAATCATCGAAGTCGATCATGATGAGAGACAGGTCCTGTTTGTACCTCTCAGATCTTTGTACCTCCTCAATCAGCCTCAAATCAAAATAGCGCCGATTATGAAGAGATGTCAACTCATCCGTGGTCGCAAGTTCGTTGAGTCTGACGATTGAATCAATCAATTTTTTTGAGACTTCATTGAGCTGATTCATTTTATTCCGGAGCTCAATATGTAGGTCATCAAAGCTTTGATGGATCGTCGACAACTCATTTTTGCCTTCGTACTGATGTCTTTCTCCAGTGATCTGAATGGATTTGGATTTAATTTCTTTGGTTAGATCCTCTACGGTTTTAATCCACAAAGACCCTAAGACAAAACTTAGAAACGGAGGGACAAGCATGAGCAATACACCATAGGTAAAAACAGGTCTTAAATCAGTTATCTGTTCGGGAATAAGTGCAGGAATAACATGCTGAAAAATGATAAACATCATGAAAAGCAATGGAAGGGTCGAAGACAAAATAAAAAAGACCAATAAATTCCGCCGATATTTTTCATGAATTATGGAAGTAAAGAGCGCCATTATCTCCTCCAGTGGAATGGTTGTGCACCGCTTAACAAATAATCGCATGCATATTTTTTAGATTAAAAAATGAATTCCCCATACATCAATAACAATATATCGGACATTTGTTATAAACACTTAAATAATACAGGGGGCGGGGAGTTTTTTTCAATTCAACCGCGCCATGAATAATCAGTAAGGGGTGTGAATTACGGCTGTTGGAAATATGAAAATTCATGTTCGTCTGCTTTACGTATTTGGCTTTGGGGAAAAGGTGTTAGGTTTCAGGTGTCAGGGTCGAGAAACTTGAAGAGCTGAAACCTGAACACTGACATCTTACGATTGAACTCAATAACCAACAATCTTGATTTACACCCATCAGCAACTGCATCATACAAAATTTCCATATGAACAAAATATGTTGACAGCCAAAATCAGATTCTGTATAAACACCAGAAAACATACCGACCGGTCCGTCTGTTTTTTCGCTCAAAAATAAGGTGCGAACACCATGACATTGAAAGAGAAAATTGTTCACGAATCCCTTCGCCAGTTTTCAACAAAAGGATTTTTAAATACGTCGATTAGCGATATTCTGGAAGCCGTGGGAACCTCCAAAGGGGGGCTTTACAATCACTTTAAAAACAAAGAGGCTTTGTTTTTTGCCGCGTTGAGCGAAGCGAGAAGGATTTGGAGGCAAAGAAACCTTGACGGCGTAAAGGAACTGGAACGGCCCGTCGAAAAAATTAAAAAGCTTCTTGAAAATTACCGTGACCGCTACCTGGCGGATTCGGAAAATTTTCCCGGCGGCTGTATTTTTGTTACTCTGGCTGTGGAATTAAACGACCAGCGCCCCCATTTAGCACGGGAAATGAACCAGGGGTTTTTGAGGTTCAAGGGTATGTTGAAACGGTTGCTGGATCAGGAACATACTGCCGGAAATTTAAAAGATGGTGTTGACACACAGCGGGTTGCCGAGATGATTTTCTCGGGTATTCTGGGTGCCAGTGTCATGTATATTTCAGACAAATCAACGACCACGTTGGATCGGAACATCCGTGCCCTGACAGAATATTTGGACATGATTGTAAAATAAAAAACGTCTTTACAGCTTGTGTTGAGAATATAACTTTTAATATCTTTTGAATCTAAAAAGGGAGAACGGTCGGTCTTGACGCTCTCATAAAAAGTCAGATTTTGACGGCAAAGTAAAAAGCTTCAAATTCAAGGCGCGCAAATTCCGAGGAATGAGACGTACATATAGTACGTCGCAGTGACGAGGAATGCAGCGCAACGCAGAAGTTGGACTTTTTACGAAGCCATCAGTCTTAAATGAAAAGGAGGTAGTAGTATGGATTTTTTAATGTCTGAAAGAGAAGAGCTTTTGAGAAAATCAGTCAGGGAGTTTGCCGAGGCTGAAATACCACCCAAGATCGAAGCCATGGAAAAAACCGGGGAATTTCCCATAGAGCTGCTGGAGCCCATGGCCAGATTGGGAATAACCGGAATCATTGCGCCGCCGGAATACGGAGGGGTGGGACTCGGTTATCTGGCCAGAACCATTGCCCTGGAAGAGCTGGGTCGGGTGTGTGCGGCGATTCCCATGGCCATGCAGGTTCACCATATGGCCATTGCCGCGCTGAATGATTTCGGAACCGATGAACAGAAACAAAAATATATACCGCCGTTGGCCAAAGGTGAAACCATGGGCGTTGTGGCGGTTACCGAACCTTCGGGAGGATCCGATGTCGTGGGAATGCAGGCAACCGCGGAACTGAAAGGGGACAAATGGATTCTCAACGGCAGGAAATGTTTTATCACCAATTCGCACACGTCCGATTTCTGGATCGTCATGGCGAAAACCGCCGAAGGCGCCAAGGGCCTGTCTGCGTTTATTGTTGAAAAGAATCACCCCGGCGCAAAGACCGGTCGGGTTGAGCACAAAATCGGACTTCGAGGCTCCAACACAGGAGAACTGGTGTTTGACAATTGCGAAATTCCCAAGGAAAATATTTTGGGGCAGGAAGGCGGTGGTCTGGCTGTGGCGTTAAAAACTGTCAGCGAGTCCGGAAGACCCGGTATGGCAGCCACAGCACTGGGTATTATCAATGCATGCCTCGAAGAAGCCGCGAAATTTGCCAGTGAACGGGTGCTTTATGGAAAACCCATCAGTTCCCTTCAGGCCATCAGTTTTTATCTGGCGGAGATCTATACGGAACTGGATATCTGTCGGCTGCTCTGCTACCGGGCAAGCTGGATGAAAGACCAGAATATGCGCTGTGACAACGAAAATGCCATGGCCAAATCCTACACTTGCGATGCCGCGGTGCGTTGCGCACGTAAAGCGGTTGAAATTCACGGTTCTTACGGCATTTTGCAGGAATACAAAGTTCAGCGACTATTGAGGGATGCCGTGGTGACGGTGCCCGCAGGCGGAACCGGACAAATTGGCAAAGTCGTGTTGGCGAGAGCTGCACTGGCGCCTTACAGAAAGAAAAAATAGGTGAATGTTCCATGAAACGTATGATTGTCTGTGTAAAGCCGGTTCCGGACCCAAATGCATGGGACCGGCTCCAAATGGATCCCGTATCCAAGACCCTGATCCGGGAAGGGATTCCCAGCATCATCAATCCGTTGGACAAACATGCCGTTGAAGCAGCCCTGGAGATGAAGGACCTTTTCGGCGCTGAAGTTGTTCTGTTGTCCATGGCTCCCCCTGATGCGCATCCTGTGTTGCGCGAAGTTCTGGCCATGGGGGCGGACCGGGCGGTGTTGCTTTCGGATAAGGCCTTTGCCGGATCCGATACCCTGGCCACCGCCCGTATATTGGCCCAAGGCATTCGAAACATCGGAGAATTTGACCTGATCTTTTGTGGTAATTTTACACTGGATGGCTCCACGGCTCAGGTTCCTTCCCAGGTAGCCGAATTTCTCGATATTCCCAATGTGATGCATGTTTGTGACATGGAGATCCTGAACACCCAAAGTCTACTGCTGACACAGAAGATTGAGCAGGGAACGGTCAAGCTTGAAGCCAAGCCGCCGTTGCTTCTCTCTTTTACAAAAGATGCCAATAAACCGCGATATATCTCTTTTATGGAGATACTGGCGGCCGAAAAACGGGAAATCCAAACTTGGGACAACGCAAATTTAAATATCGACGAAACCCTCATCGGTCTAAAGGGTTCTCCCACCCAAATGGCGGATCTTTTGCTGCAGTCAAAACAACGGAAAGGCATCCGCTTAACCGGAAATCCAGAAGAAATTGCCCGGCAGCTGGCCGATAAAATTCATCAACTGGGGATTATCTGAAAAAGGAATCAAACCATGAAAAGGCAACATATTGGTGTATTCATCGAACAGCGGGGCGGTGTACTTCACGACGTGGGTCTGGAACTTCTCGGGAAAGCGCGTGAGCTGATAGAGGTTTCTAAAGGAACGGTCAGCGCTTTTGTTTTGGGCCGGGATATTTCCGCACATTCGGAAGACCTGATCGCCCGGGGTGCGGACACGGTTCTGCTGGC
>JAFDEW010000040.1 GCA_019310125.1 Deltaproteobacteria bacterium
GTTCTTTAATAGCGTTTGAAGGGAGGTTGCGATATGGCAGGAAATATTTTCCGAAGATGGCGGATGGTTATCATCGAAATAATCCAGCTCATTTAAAAACTTGTGATCCAGCCTTGTTATGATTTCAGAGACATGCTGTTTTAACTCGCCAAAATCTACCAGTACCCCGGCATTATTGAGAGTTTCGCCGGCCACGCAAATTTCTATCTTCCAGTTGTGCCCGTGCAGGTTTTCACATTTTTTGGCCACCATCTTGAGCTGATGGGCGGCCGCAAAATGAGTAACAACTTTTAATTCATACATGATGTCCCATCCTCTTGATGAGTGTCCATCCAGAAACGGCATCTTTCGGCCCCCGGCGGCGTTCTCGCTCGTTTTCAATCCTCGAAATAGCGCGCTATGCCTGCGGTTGAAAACTCGCTCGGGCCTTGCCGAAAACCAAAATCTACCATTTCTGGATGGACACTAGTTAAATTTATGAATTCATCACCATCGGCCTTAAGATCCGTTAATCAGGATGCACCGGCATTGCCGCTTTTGAGAATATTTTTTAATTTGTTCGACAGCTTTTTCGATTCGATTTTAGCGAATTCTTTAAGAAGCGCTTCCTGTTTCTTGTTGAGGTTGACAGGTGTTTTTATTAGCGTCTGGATGATTTGATCCCCCCGTTTGCGACTCCTTAAGGAAGGGATTCCCTTGCCGTGAAAGCGAAACAGGTCACCGGGCTGGGTGCCTTTTGGAATTTTAAGTTCCTTTTTGCCGTTTAAGGTAGGCACTTCTATGGTATCGCCAAGGGTCGCCTGTATAAAGGAAATACCCACCTGGCAGATGATGTTTGTGTTGTCCCGTTCGAAGAAGTCATGGGGTTCCACATGAATAAAAACATAAAGATCTCCCGGAGGTCCCCCATAAAAACCTGCTTCACCCTCACCTGTGAGACGAAGCCTGGATCCGGTATCCACACCGGCAGGAATTTTTACGGTCACCTTTTTTTTAACTCTAATCTGTCCGGATCCGTTACAAGCAGCACATGGATGGAGTATGGTTTGGCCATTGCCGTGGCACTGGTGGCATGTGGTCCTCACAGTAAAAAACCCCTGGTTTCGGGTAACCTGGCCTGTTCCGTTACACTGTCTGCAGGTTTCCGGATGGGTGCCCTGTTCGCAACCATTCCCCCCACATGAAGGGCAACCCTCCACCTTTTCCAAGCCTATTTCGGTTTCTATTCCAAAAGCGGCTTCCATGAAGCCAAGGGATAGATCGTAACGAAGGTCAGCTCCCTTCTGCGCCCTGCTTCTGGAACGACGTCCACTGCCAAATCCGAAAAAATCCTCAAAGATCCCTCCGAAACTGGAAAAAATGTCTTCAAAACCACTAAATCCGGAAAAGCCTGATCCTTCAAGGCCCTGATGACCGAACTGGTCATAAATATTCCGTTTCTGAGGGTCTCGAAGCACCTCGTAAGCCTCGGAAGCCTCCTTGAATTTTTCTTCAGCCTCTTTATTGCCGGGATTTCGATCCGGATGAAACTTTAAGGCCAGCTTTCTGTAACGTGCCTTTAACTTGTTATCATCCGCATTACGGTTTACGCCTAAAATCTCGTAGTAATCTCGTTTACTAGTCATCTATAGAAATGTCTCTGGACTTTTATCCCGCGATAAATGGAATTTAAATCACAAGTCTTATATTAATATAAGTAAATCGGTTAAAAGAAAGGGCTATATTTATTAATGGGATAAAATAATACAAAAACCGGTCTTGTCAATGAAGAATGGGGATTTAAAAATTGAAGATTTTGGATTGGAGAGATATTCCCGCCGGACATCCTGAGACCTTTGAAAAATGAACATTTTTCAAAGGTCTCGTCCTATCCCACAAACGGCCTCCGAATAATAGTATCCTTTTGCCATCGTGAGTCATCGCGATTGGGGTATTCAATGTTGTAATGAAGCCCGCGGCTTTCTTTCCTGTGACTGGCGCATTTGATAATAAGCTCCGCCACAATCGCTATATTTCTAAGTTCAATAAGATCTGCGGACACTCTGAAATTCCAGTAATATTCATGGATTTCTTTCTGAATGATTTCAATTCGCCTCTGTGCCCTGGCCAATCGCTTGTCCGATCGTACGATTCCAACATAGTTCCACATAAATCGTCTGATCTCATCCCAGTTATGTGAAACCATAATAACTTCATCACTGTCTGCCGTACCGACTTCATCCCATGGCGGCGGGTCAGGAGTAAAACTAAAATCAAATGTGTTGAGATCCTTGACCGCCTGTTTGGCGGCTGTATGGGAATAAACCAGGGCCTCGATCAGTGAGTTGCTCGCAAGTCTGTTGGCTCCATGAAGTCCGGTGCAGGCCGTTTCACCCACGGCGTACAGCCGATGCAAGTCTGTTCTGCCAAACATGCCGGTGGCAATGCCTCCGCACAGGTAATGGGCGGCGGGAACAACAGGGATAGGTTCCTTGGTCATATCAAAACCAAAAGTAAGACATTTTTCATATAGATTCGGGAAACGTTCTTTTATGAAATTGCCATTTTTGTGGGATATATCTAGAAATACGGAGTCATCTCCACTTTTCTTGAGTTCGCTATCGATGGCACGGGCAGCCACGTCACGGCATGCGAGATCCTTCTGAGGATCATATTTTTCCATGAAAGCGTGACCCGAAGAATCGATTAGAATCGCCCCTTCACCCCTCACGGCTTCTGAAATAAGGAAATTCTTGGCATCCGGGTGGTACAGACAGGTGGGATGGAACTGAACAAACTCAAGGTTGGCCACCGTGGCGCCGGCCCGGTATGCCATGGCAATCCCGTCTCCGGTGGCAATATCAGGATTGCTTGTGTAAAGATAAACCTTGCCCGCACCGCCCGTTGCAAGGAGTGTTATCTTAGCACAGAACGTTTTGACATGATTTGTTTGTCTGTCAAGAACATATGCTCCGCAACAATAATCTTCATGGGTCGTAATGATCTGACCCCTTTTCATGCGTGTTGAAATGGTGATAAGATCTATGGCAATATGATTTTCGAACAGGGTAATCCGATCGTGATTTTTAACATGGGCCACCAGTACACTTTCGAGCTCCATTCCGGTCATATCATGGGCATGCACAATTCGCTTTTGAGAGTGGCCTCCTTCACGTCCTAAATCAAAATCAATGTCCAAATCAGGCGATTTGGGATCTGATCCCTCTTTCTTTTTTAAATTGAAATTTACACCAAGGTCGACTAACTCGCGAATTCTGTCAGGACCGTTTTTAACTACCATCTCCACAACATCCCGGTTGCATAGACCATCCCCTGAAGCCAGCGTATCCCGGATGTGAAAATCAAACGAATCAACTTTGTCGAAGACAGAGGCGATGCCGCCTTGAGCCTGTGAGGTGTTGCTGTCCATGATCCCTTCCTTGGTGACCAAAGCAACACTGCCAAATTTGGCCACCTTAAGGGCAAAACTAAGGCCGGCTACGCCACTGCCGATGATTAGAAAATCTACATTAATCTGTGTCATAATATTATTTTGTATTGAAAATATCGGATCTGTCAATAATTTCTTTAAAAATACCGTTGGATATGATATTTTTAGTGTTAAGAAAATAAACGGCCTATTTTGACAAGTGTGTTACCTCTTAGGTGTTAAGCTTTAACTATCTGTTAAAACATCTAATTTTAATCGCCTAAAACTTAAATCTTAAAGTCTTATATGATAAATATGACTTTTTGCGAATTCATCTATTTTAAAAACGGTATTAATTCATGATAGCATATGATTTACAATGTATCAACGGCCATTCCTTTGAGGGTTGGTTTGAAGACGGACAGACATACGAAGAACAAGAAAAAAACGGCCTTATTTCATGCCCGATCTGTAACAGCACGTCCATTGCCAGGGTCCCTTCGACGTTTGCCATAAAATCATCTAATTCTTTAAAAAATTTTTACGATCAGGATGAAGATCTTGCAAATATTAATCGGAAGATCGTCGATTTTGTAGAGAAAAATTTTGATGATGTGGGATCTGATTTTACCAAAGAAGCCTTAAAAATGCATTACGGCGTTGTAGAGCCGAGAAACATCAGAGGTGTCAGTACCAAGGAGGAAGAAAAGACGTTAAAACAAGAGGGAATTCAGTTTATAAAAGTCCCCATGCCCGTAGTGCCTGAAACGGATGCTTAGGCGCTTATTAAAACAACATCGACAACATCTTTTTAATGTTGAAATGTCCAATAACCAATTTCCAATAATCAATATCCAACTGAAAAATACTTGAGAATTGGACATTGAGAATTCGACATTGGATATTAATCGCTGTGCAGAACCCACATTTTCAATGCTTTTGTGTTCCGGCCCGTCCGCCTTACTCCGCTTGGCAGGAGGGTGGGGTTGGGTCAGAGCCAAGGGTTCACGAAATATTCCGATTAACTTTTGCACCCCATGCGGTCAGGTTTTCCGTAATGAACGTGACGATCTGCTGATGCGTCTCCTGCCCATTCCCTTTCACGGGTATGGGTTCCCCGAATTTTATATATAATTCTTTGCTGGGGTCCACGGCGCCCATATCTTTAAGTATCCTTCCATTACCCTGAAAATCGGTCTTCAACGCAACCGGAACCACGGCTACCCCGGCTTTTCGCGCCAGCTTAACTCCCAGTGAATTAAAAGATGCAACATCAAACACGGCGCTTCTGGTGGCCTGGGGGAATATCATGATCGAACAGCCCTGAGAAATCAATGTTTGTCCTCGCGTTAGGACCAACTTCAAATCTTCCCGGGGATTTTGACGGGTAACTGCGATGGGATGGATAGCTCTAATAATCGAGCCGAAAACCGGGTATCTTAACAGCCCTTTCTTAACGACAAACGTGACGCTATTAAATGCAAGGAGAATGCAGGGAAGAACAAGGGTGTCGAGCAAGCTCATGTGGTTGGCAATGTAAACCAGCGGCTCCTGATGTTCCGCCACCCCCTTCAGGCCTGATACATGAAGCCTTCCGCCCGCAGATTCAACAATTTTAACAATACATAGAGAACCGCGTGCCCAGGTCTTTCGGTCATAAGTCCCTTTGTGTGCGGTGATACTTTCTATCAGGATAATATATACAAGCTGAACATAATAAATGAACGTGGCCCAGAAGGGAAATTTCTTTACCAGAAAACGACATGTTCGGGAACTTTGATAGCCGTAGCCGGTTTTGAGAATATACCAGAATTGATCTATCTCCATATTTCTCTTTCAGTTCAACTTTTCTTCGAGACCGTTGCCAATGGATCTCAGGCGAACTCTTTCCCGTTCCACAACAACTGAAATAGATGCCAGGTTTTCCCCGGGATACGGCGGCTTATGAGCAATTTCAAGACAATAGTCCAGACCCGTTTCCAGATTGTTTTTAAATTCCAGCAACGCTTTGATTGCAGCGGTCGTTAATGAAGAATCCGCCACCATTTTTTCAAAATATTCCACATACATCACAATTTCTTTGGCAAACATATGAGGACGCTTGGATGACACCAGGGACGGGCATCTGCCATAAATATGATCCACCATCTCCTTGAAGGTGTAAAATTTACAAAACCATTCAATATTGGGGCCGGGACATATGGATTGGGGCGATTTTTTTTCTTCGGCAATCCCCAGCTCAATAAGAACGCCGCTGGCAAGATGGTCGCATATACAGGTCTTTTCCCCAACCTTTTTGCAAAGCCTTGCTTTTTCATCAGCCGAGATATTCATCTTATCAATTTCTTTTAGTTTTATTTTCTGATACCTTCGTGAGGCAAGGCAAATCGGTTTTTCGGTATACTCTGTATTGGACACAAGAATATGCTTTGGGCATGTTGAGCCGGGTCTGCCTTCCGCCACCTTTTTTTGGGTCCATATTTCAGATCCTGTGTTATGCACATTATTAAAAGGAATTCCCAGCGGGGAGACGTCACTCATGTAAAGATCATCTTCTTGAGCCTGTCGCAACAGTTCACGAGTCGTGGCATCCACGCGTGTAACTTCCGGAACCAGCAGAAAAGGACTGGCCCATCCGGTTCGATCGATATCAAATTCTTTTAATCGGCGGACTTCTCCATGAGTCCCTATCCCTCCCTGAACGGTAATGAGCGGGCGGTCATTCAATTCAGACTCCGGATAGTCCCATCCCATTTTTTTGTAATATTTTTCTATCAGCGGTTGAAACTCCGACATCAGGCTTTTGCGTTTCTCCTTGAATTCCTTAAGAAGAACCGGCAGTAAAATTCCATTGGAAGCAAAGGCATGGCCGCCGCAGTTCAGCCCTGACTCAATGCGAAATTCATAAACTTCAAGACCCTTTTTGGCTAAAAATTTACCCTGAACCAGGGCCGAACGGAAATCGCTGACTTTCAGGATGATTCGCTTTTTGATCCGGCCCATTTTGTCTCTGTAAAAATCCTTGAATCGGGTCATATAAGTGAACAGGCGCCGGTTAAAACCCGCTGAATATACAATGCCGGAGTCAAGGCAACTATTGGCATACCCCCTAAGTCCGGCTTTGGCATCGGAAAATTCATCGCCAATAGGATCGCCGTTTTTGTCAAAATGAGTCCGATCCAAAGTAACCATGATATTCACATCTATAGAACCGGGTTTCATGAGCGATGTCAGATCTTTTTCAAGCGCATGTCTTTCATATCCGGCCTTCATTTTGAGGAGCGTTTCATATTTTTTTCTCAAAAGCGATTCTTCAGGTAACAGCTCGAAATATTGACGTTTATGGTTGTCTTTGAAAAAAGGCTGCTGTTTTATTTCTTCCATTTTTTCTAAGACAATCTTATAAACGGTATCCATGTAGGCGGTAATCCTTTCCGCCCGACCGTCCTGAGCATCTCTGGGTATCTTGACATATGGAAGATTGAATTTTGACGTGTAATATTTGCGAATTTTTTCTAGCAAGAGGTCATCTACGAGTGAAATAACCGAAGAAATCCCCAAAGGCGCCACACGGATAGGGGTGTCAACCGAATGCCCGGTGCCCATAACAGGTATATGAAAAGTGTGAAAATATTCAGTCATATAGATAGCTTTTAAATGATTATAAATTTATCAAAGTTGTTTTTATAATATCTTGGGCTTGATTACCAGCGCAAAAGAAGGGAACCGTAAGTAAGCCCCGCTCCAAACGCGTCGAGCAGAACGGTTTGTCCACTTTTAATCCTTCCGTCTCTGACGGCTTCGTCCAAGGCCGTAGGAATTGTCGCAGCAGAAGTATTCCCGTAACGTTCCACATTAACTATAACTTTTTCCATGGGCAATTTGATTCGCTTGGCCACAGCTTCTATGATTCTAAGATTGGCCTGATGAGGAACAAGCCAATCCAGATCATCGATTGTCATCAAATTTTCATTCAACGCATGAACAGCAAAGTCCGCCAGGGTTTTCACAGCGACTTTAAAGATCTCTTTACCTTTCATTTTATATTTATTGAGTTTTCGAGAGTATCTCTCAGGTGTGACCTCCATATTTGAGCCACCCGCCGGCATGTGAAAAAGCTCCCAGAGATTTCCGTCCGAAAGCAGATTGCTGGACAAAATCCGGTGAGTTGAGTCCGCCGGGACCCGTTCAACAATAGCCGCTCCCGCCCCGTCTCCGAACAAAATACAGGAATTGCGATCTTCCCAGTTGAGAAATGGGTGAAGGACTTCGCCGCCCACAACCAACGTCGTTCTTACCTGTCCTGTTTGAATAAACTTTTCAGCAGTTACCAATCCATAAATGAATCCCGAACAGGCCGCATTAATATCCATGGCCCAGGCTTTGCTGGCGCCAAGCTTATGCTGAAGCCAGCAGGCCGTGGATGGAAGCAGCGTATCGGGTGAGCAGGTGGCATAAATAATTTGATCGATGTCTTCAGGGGACTTTCCCGCCATTTCCAGGGCTTTTTGTGCTGCTGAAAAACCCAGTGAGGAATTCAGTTCGGCAGGATTTTCAACATCTGAAATCCTCCGCTCTAAAATTCCGGTTCTCTCACGAATCCAGGTATCGCTGGTTTTAACTCCTAATTTAGCAAGCCTTTTAACTATAACGGCATTGCTCAAACGATTTTTAGGGAAGGCTGATCCGGTTCCCGTGATCCTTGCTGCAAAATCCATAATATTACGTTTTTTTTCAAGAACTAAATTTGATGAACTCGTAAAAAGTCCGATTTAGACGGTCTCGTAAAAAGTTCAAATTCAAAGCGTGCGAATTTTGTAATCATGAGGCGTACTTTTCGTACGTTGAATGATTACGAAATGCAGCACAACGCAGAAGTTGGACTTTTTACGAGACCGTCAAATTTATTCGTTGTATTTACTAAGTATCAATGCCGCGTTTGTCCCTCCAAAGCCGAAAGAGTTGGTCATGGCGAGTTTGACATCCATGTTTCGGGCGATGTTCGGAACATAATCAAGATCGCAATTTTCATCTGGATTATCAAGATTTATTGTCGGTGGAATAATCCCTTCATGAATGGTAAGTGCTGTGAATACGGTTTCAATTCCACCGGCGCCACCTAAAAGATGGCCGGTCATGGATTTGGTCGAACTGATTGCCAGTGAGTGTGCTTTTTCCTTGAATACAGACTTGATGGCTTGGGTTTCGTAAAGATCATTTAGCTGGGTTGACGTGCCGTGGGCGTTAATATAATCTATGGCATTATATGAAATTCCCGCATCATCAATTGCTGCCGCCATACACCGGGCCGCGCCTTCGCCGTCCGGAGCAGGCGCGGCCATATGAAACCCGTCTCCGCTCATGCCATACCCGCATATTTCCGCATAAATTCTGGCGCCTCTTTTTAAGGCCCCCTCAAGAGTTTCCAGTATAAGAATTCCGCTTCCTTCACCCACAATGAACCCATCACGCTCACGGTCAAAGGGACGGGATGCTTTTTCAGGGTCATGGTTCCGGACGGAAAGGGCTTTCATGGCATTGAAACCGGCAATACAGGTGGGTGTGATAACAGACTCTACGCCACCGGTTATCATGGCATCGGCGCCGCCTCTCTTGATGATTTTGAATGCGTCTCCGACCGCATGTGTGCCTGAAGCACAGGCGGTTGAAATTGAAGAATTGGGTCCCCTGGCCCCCAAATAGATGGAAATCATACCCGGGGCCATATTCCCGATCATCATGGGAATAAAAAACGGGCTTACCCGTTTGGGTCCTTTTTTTCTCAATATCTCGGCGGTCTCTTCAAGTATCTGAAGTCCGCCCAGACCGCATCCTGTGAGAACACCGACCCTGTTTTGGTTGGCACTGTCTATAATCAACCCCGAATCTTCCAGAGCCATTCGGGACGCTGCAACCGCATAGGCGATAAACAATTGAGTGCGTTTTGCTTCTTTTTTGGTAAGGAAATCCTCAGGATGAAAATCCTTAACTTCTCCGGCAATCCGAGTGTCAAATCCGGATGTATCGAACCGGGTTATTTCGGAGACCCCTGATTTGCCTTCACACAACGCAGGCCATGTCTCTTCAACGCCGATACCCAGTGGCGTTACAAGGCCCAAACCTGTAATAACGACCCGCCGGTCCGCAGCGGTCTTTGTATCAACCATAATCGTAACGTTTTGAAAATTCTATCCCGCCATAAGCGGAATCCAAATCACAAGTCTTTTGATGACAACCTGTTTGTTGGATCATTCCATTTTTCCAATTGTGGCGAAGTGCCTAAGTCGTAAAACTATTTTTGTAATCTTTCACGGATTTTTCACTTCGCCGGATACGCCGGAATTACGAGACATTAATGTGCATTAATGTGCATTAATGTGCATTAATGAAATCGAAAGCGTCTTTGACTGTCAACAATTTTTCTGCTTCTTCATCAGGAATCTCAATATCGAATTCCTCTTCCATGGACATGATCAACTCCACAAGATCCAGTGAATCTGCGCCAAGGTCATCCACAAAGGACGCCTCCGGCACTACTTCCTCAAGATCAACGCTCAACTTTTCCGCAATTATTTTTTTTACTTTATCCTCAATGGACATTCTGTTTACCCCCTTTTATATGTACATTCCACCACTTACATGAATTACCTGGCCGGTTAAGTAAGATGCGCTTTCAGAAGCCAGAAACGCAACAACGGCGGCAACATCTTCAGGCTGCCCAGGCCGTCCCAACGGGACCTGATCCAGCATTGCATTCCTTGCCTTTTCTGAAAGTAACGCGGTCATATCCGTTTCTATGAAACCCGGAGCGATTGCATTGACGGTAATACCGCGCGGTGCAAGTTCTTTGGCAGCTGTTTTTGTAAGTCCAATTAAACCCGCCTTTGATGCCGAATAATTTGCCTGTCCCGCATTCCCGGTGACTCCCACAACCGACGCCATATTAATGATACGGCCACAACGTTGCTTCATCATGGCTTTTGCCGCTATCCTCGTGCAGGTAAACGCTCCCTTTAAATTAATATTTAAAACAACATCCCAGTCCATTTCCTTCATACGCACCAAAAGACCGTCTTTGGTGATACCGGCGTTATTTACCAGAACATCTACGCGCCCGGATTTGTCTAAAATTTCTTCGAAAAAGCTCACCACTTCTTTTTCTTGGGCTATGTTAACACTGCTGCTGGTTGCCGATCCCCCGGCATCGGCGACAAGTTTTTCAGTTTCAGCAGCGGCGGCAGCTTCAGCATCCGGATCACTTGGAGAAAAATAATTAAAATAAATGTGGGTGTCCGGTGCGGCCAATGAAATACAAATCGCCCTGCCAATCCCTCTCGACCCCCCCGTAACGACAACAATACGTTGTTTTTGTTCCGTCATGATTACCTCCCAAACAGTATGTCTGCAACCAGATCCATGTCATTTATGACATTCAGGCTGCTGCAAACCAGTTGGTTATAAGAATTTGTTTCCATAAAATCACGGGCCGCCTTTTGATCAAATACACCGGAACCCATCAGGATATTCAGCGCGTACCGGGAAACAAGTTGCGCAACCTCATCGGCAAAAATCCTGGACATGGCTTTGACCTTTTTGGCTTCCGGGTCACCGGCTTTTGAAAGGGCCACGGCCTTACGCGCCAGGCTGGCCCCGATCTCCACATGGGTCATCATATCGGCCAGGGAAAACATGACATGTTGCTTGCGGGTTAGCCGATTGTCATGAACCAACATAATGGTATTATTCAAAACCCCGGCCGCGAGCCCGTAAAACCGACATCCCGCATCGTTTACAGCGCTATCCATGTTTTCCATCTCCCGGCAGATAGCGTTATAAAATCCGCCCTTGGTTTTGCGGGTTTCTTTCCAGCGGAATGTGCTGATAATACTCTGCTGAATTTCACTGGTCCCTTCATAGATGCAGGTGATCTTCACATCCCGCTTGATCTTTTCCACTTCAAACTCGGTCATATACCCATAGCCGCCCAGTGCCTGGATGGCATCGTCGGCAGCCTTGTTGGCAGCCTCGGTAGCAAACAGCTTGCTAATGGAACCTTCCGCATGAAGGTCGTATTCGCCGGAATCGAGCCTGAGAGCAATTTCGTCCATATAGGCGGTTGCGGCCTCAAGTTTTACGGCATGGGGAACGACCAGCTTGTGAGTGTACCCCTGTTTTTCCGAAAGCGGAGATCCGAACTGAATTCGCTCTTTAGCATAGGGAATCACGATCTCAAGAGCCGCTTCACAAGGCCCCAGGGCCATGGCGGCAACCATCAGCCGGGTATATCCAAAAACTTTGTTGGCTTGTTTCATTCCCTTGCCGGGAACCAGGCCCACGAGATTTTCAGCCGGTACAAACACATCCGTAAAAGACAGTGGAGATGTGTTTGAAGCCCGGATGCCGTGTTTATCCTCACCCTTACCCTGAACAAAGCCCGGGGTTCCCTTTTCCACGATAAAAAATGCGGGGCCTTCCGGAGTGTTGGCCAACAGGGTAATGAAATCGGCATATCCCCCCGTGGATATAAACTGCTTGGTCCCGTTAATGGTATATCCTGTTATTTCTCCGGAATCATTTGTTACCGGTTCCGCTTTGGTTTTAAGTGACGCAAGGTTGCTGCCGGCGCCCGGTTCGGTCACGGCATAGGCCACAAGGGAATTTCCCTCGGCAATGGCACCGAGCCATTTTGCTTTCTGTTCTTCGGTTCCTCCCACAATGATCGGGTCGGCACCGAGCTGGACGGCAAAAAAAGCGGTTCCGATCCCCAGGCAAATCTTACACATTTCACGAATCACCGCGCAACAGTCTCTGGTACCGCCTCCCATTCCGCCATAATCTTCAGAGATAAAAAGGAGCTGCAGGCCAATGTCAGGTCCCATTATTTCGCGGACTGCCTCTTCCGGGAAAATTTCTTTTTTGTCATATTCGAGAATTTTTTCACGAGTTAAAAGACGATTCTTAAGCTGCCGGACCGTCTCTATAACCATCTGTCTCGACTCGGAATCCAATCCTTTTAGTGCGGGTTCTGTTTGGTTTGTATGTGATGTCATCTTTTTTTCCTTATCGCTTTTTTAGTGATGAAATCCTAAAAAGTTTTTCCGAAGGATATGAAACGGTTTTAACATGAGTAAAAATAAATTTTTGCAAAACCGTCATTATTCGGTTAAAATCACAGTACGGCCTTTATAAGTACCGCAATTGGGGCATGCATGGTGAGAAAACATTGCATCTCCGCATCCCGGACAGGTTATCCGATTCGGAATGGCAACTCTCTGGTGAATGCGTCGATTATTTCGATTTGACTTGGATTTCTTTCGTTTTGAAACGGCCATAAGTAATATTTCACCTTAACTATTTGATTATATTATTTATTAATTATAATATAATTGTCATAATTAGAAATTGTGATTTAAGTAATTTAAACAAAAAGGATTGTCAAGGGTTTTCATAAACATTTTTCTATTTTGTATCTACGTTCGACAATTAGGTCCGGTTCTATAGCAGTGAAAGGGCATGCATATTTATCAATTATTTGTTATAATTACACAATCAACTGTAAAATCCGTTTCTTCCTGTTCCGGCCAAAAAAAAATTGGGCGGTTTGAAAGATCGTTCGTTTTTCAAAGGTAGGCGTTCCGTCGAAAAGG
>JAFDEW010000277.1 GCA_019310125.1 Deltaproteobacteria bacterium
TTCAGCAGAAGTAATGGTTGGGAGAATGGGCATTCCTGAAGCTTTTGAAATTATAAGCAATCCTGGTTTAACAACACCCCGTGGACCTTTTGGACCATCCACGATATGGGCAATTTTATACCCTTTTTCCGCAAGTGTGTAAACTTCTCTCAAAGCTTTTTTCCCCCGCGTGAAGAGGAGCCCCTCACCGGATGCCAACCAAGTTGGTTAACAATTCTGGAAATAAGTTCTCCGTCCTTGCTCTGGCTTATCATAATTGAAATGGGCTTGCGTTTTGCAAAGAAGGTGATGCCCGGAAAGAATCGCTGATGCCACGAAGCATAAATCGGAACCTGTCCCCTTTTAAGAACGTCCAGCTCAATCTCGGGGTTTATGACTTTGGTCCTGTAAGTCGAAGATATGATCCTTACGATTAAAATCCCTATATAGACAAAAATTTGCCGGTATATTAAACGGTTCACGAGTTGGTTCTCTTCGCTCACAATTGGAATGTTAAAACACCGGACAACTGGCCCCGGTGAAATAGAAAAAAAGCTTCACTGGGGCTGCATCCGAGTTAAAAATATAAGTCTAAAAAATGAATCTATTTTCAATAAATGGAAACTAATTAGCTGTTCCACTTTTCTTAACCTTGATCACAACCTCGTCTTTACCGATCATGCCAAGTTCCTTTCTGGCCAGACTCTTTACATATTCGGGATCAGTCTTTAATCTTTCTATTTCGCGACATAACAAAAGGTTTTGCTGGATCAGTTCAGTATTTTTTTTTAACAGACCGTCTCTTTCCGCTTTCAGCCGGTTTAAATCGCCGAGACCATTCTTTCCGAATAAAATAAACATTAGCAATAACAACACTACCACAAGTGCAGCAGCAAGCAGAATGTTTTTCTTTGAAATCACTTTTGATAAACTCATAAAAAGTCCGATGTAAAAGGTTTCGTAAAAAGTTCAAATTCCCCCGAATAAATCTCTCGGGATAAAAAGGCGTCGCAAATTTTGTAATCATAAGAAGTACTTTTCGTACGTTGAATGATTACGAAATGCAGCACAACGAAGAAGTTGGACTTTTTACGAGACCGTCACTTTTTATCTTTCCCCTTGCCGGCGAATGCCAGAACATTTTTTAGTTCCGTGCTCTTAAGCAATAAGGAAAAAGAACCATAGAGAATCAACCCGGTCACGATACTTCCCATGAGCCCGAAGAAAAGGCCGGATGATGTCCCGTCTTCAGGGGGAATAATCAATACCGCAGTGGCCCAGACAACAGCCCCCATAATCCCTGAACAAACTATTGTTTTACAAGCGGACTCGGTAATACTCTTCAATCCCAGCGCACCGAGTTTTGTCCTCAAGGCCCAAACAAGAAGTCCCAGGTTCAACATCGATGCAAGGGACGTTGAGAGCGCGAGCCCACCGTGTCCCATGGGTCCCATAAGTATGACTCCGAGTATGACATTGGCGCAAACCGATACGATAGCCATCCGTACCGGCGTTTTTGTGTCCTGTAACGCATAAAACGTCGCAACCACGATCCGTACCGCTGAAAACGCCCACAGACCTATACTATAATACAAAAGCGCGTATGCAGTCAAACGCGTGGTTTCCGAATCAAATGCTCCCCTTTTAAACAAAAGTGCAACAATGGGTTCCCTTAAAACGATCAGGCCGACCATTGAAGGGATGGTAATAAAAAAAACCATTTTCATGGCGTATGAAAAGGTATCTCTGACCGCCTGCAGATCTTTTCCCGCCGCCTGCCGGGAAAGGGTCGGCAGAACCGCAGTGGCCATGGCTATCGCAAATATTCCCAGCGGAAACTGTACCAGACGATCCGCATAATAAAGATACGAAACACTCCCATGGGCCAGTAGCGATGCAAGCAGGGTCCCCACCAGAATGTTGATCTGGTATACAGCGGAACCAAATATGGTAGGGACCATGAGCAGGCCGACTTTTTTTAAACCGGAATGGTACATATTTGTTTTTTGCCAGAAATAAAACCCTTTTTTTATCAGAAAGGGCACCTGAAGTGCCAGTTGCAAAAATCCTCCGATCAGCACCCCGATGGCAATCCCGGCCACCGGATCCGCCATGTGAGGTGCAATTAAGAATACCGACCCGATTATGGAAATGTTCAAAAATACCGGGGCCAGGGCCGGTGCGGCGAAATGACCGAGAGCATTAAGTATTCCCATGCAAAGTGCAACAAGTCCGATGAAAAAAATATACGGAAACATGATACGGGTTAAAAAGACCGTAAGTGAATATTTTTCCGGTGATGTGACAAACCCGGGTGCAATAAGCCGGATGACAATGGGAGACAGCAAAATACCTGCAACAGTGATGGCAACCAGCAACACGGAAAGGAGCCTTATGGCGGATCTTGCCATTCTAAAGGCTTCATCTTTTCCCCGCTTCGTAAGGTATTCGGTAAAAACGGGGATAAATGCAGCGCTCAAAGAACCTTCGGCAAAAAGCCTTCTTAAAAGGTTGGGAATTCTAAAAGCTACAAAAAAAGCATCCGAAACCAGCCCGGCACCAAAAAACCAGGCAATTACAACATCTCTAATGAAACCGAAGATACGGCTCAATAAAGTTGCCGACCCAACAACACCTGCAGCTTTTGTCACACGGTGGTTTTCAGTGGTTTGCTGATTTGCTGAGAAGCTCATTATTAATTTTGAATTTCTGAGTTAAAATAGGGCTTGACATATCATCAGTGATTCTGTATTTAGAATGTTTTTATTTATAATATTAAATTAAAAGGAGCTTATAACGTTGGCGAATCATAAATCTGCAATCAAACGTGCATGCCAAAATGAAAAAAGGCGCCTGCGCAACAAATCTACGAAAACAAGAATGAAGAACATCGTCAAGGGTATACGATTCACTGCTAGCGAAAATTCCAAAGAAGCAGCGCTGGCTGAACTCAATAGTGCAAAATCCATCATCGATAATGCAGCAAAAAAAGGTGTGATCCACAAGAAAACCGCATCTCGAAAAATTTCCCGCCTCTCCAGACTTGTAAATACCATCTCAGCCTAACCCGAATTTCTCACAGGTCACGGCACGGGCGAACCGCCAGAAAGCGTATATTGCAAAACAAAAGCGGATTTTGTTGTATGGCTGTGAGATGGATTCTTTTAAAAATCGGCGGTTAAATTATTGAAAATATTTTCCGCAAGCCTTTTGGAAAGGGTTTTTATCGCTTCCCGTTTTCTACGTTCTGTAGACTGTTTTTCGGACATTACCGCATAGGCCTCGTCTTCGGAAACGGATTTCCGAGACCATATTACCTCTCCGGACCGATTTGTTAATTTTAAATTGACGTTAACCACAACCCGTCTTTCATTGGAGGTATACTCCCCTGTGTGCGAGATCGTTCTTTCACTTATGGATTGAACAACACCGGTAAGAATTGCATCGGCCTTATCACTTCCGGTAACAACCACCTGTTCATGCCGGGAAAATTCATATATGAGATCATTGGTAATGATTGTCTCCACTCCGGTTTCCGCGGTGCGGTTTCGAAACATCTCGATACTAATGGACGTTATCCCGGACGGAAGACTTCCTCCGCCGCTAAATTGGTAGCCGCAAGCCGAAAAAAGCACCCCCAACAAAATGATCGCCCAGGCATATTTCTTTATAACAGACAACGATCCTTCTCCCGTTAATTTCATCACTTACACCACGATATTCACAAGCTTATTCTTGACAACAATAATTTTCCTAATGGTTTTATTACTTATAAATTTTTGAACCCGCTCGTCCGAAAGGGCCAATTCTTTGATGGCATTTTCGTCTGCATCCACATCAACATGGAACCTGCTTCTTAGTTTCCCGTTTACCTGAATCACGATCAAAAGCTCATCCTTGAGCAAAGCGCCTTCCCTGTATGACGGCCATGATGCCGATAGAACGCTGGACTCAAATCCTAATATCGCCCAAAGTTCCTCGGCAAAATGTGGAACAATCGGCGATAAAAGAAGCGTAACGGATTCCATGGCAAATCGCATCACCCCGGTATCTTGAATGTCACTTTTTACAGGGTCGATTCCGTACATGGTATTCACAAGCTCCATGATTGCACTGATTGCCGTATTAAAATGGAATCGATCCACTTCCAAGCCAGGCGCCAGACACGATTCAGAAAGCGATACCCCCCTTCAACCCCCTGATCGCTCCATTCAAGATCACTTTCCGGCGGAGCTGCAAAAAGACAAAAGAGTCTTGTTGTATCCGCACCGTACTTTTCAAGAAGAATGTTCGGATCGACAACGTTCTTTTTCGACTTGGACATTTTTTCAACCCGGCCAAGGGTAACCGTCTTGCCACATTTTTTACAATGCGGGTCTGCGCCACTGTTTTCCACCTCTTCGGGAAGAAGAAAACCGTGTTCCGGACAGGATACCGTCTCTTTACAGACCATTCCCTGTGTCAAAAGACGGGTAAAAGGTTCCTTGTATTTTACCAGTCCAAAGTCGTTTAACACACGGGTATAATACCTTGAATAGAGCAGATGTAAAATAGCATGCTCAACGCCGCCGATATATTGATCC
>JAFDEW010000041.1 GCA_019310125.1 Deltaproteobacteria bacterium
TTCCACAGATCGGGCAACGGGAATTTACATTTTCACCATACACTGCGGCCATGTTTTTAAAAGGAAAGATTAGAATTTTTTCTTTGTCTGATGTGGAGAAAACATTTTCTTTGACCACGATAGTTTTTGTACATCCCGGCAAACACAGTATAACCGTTAAAAGAAAAATCTTAATCCATGCGGTTGCTTTTTTTTTGAAATTATTTTTATACATGATTACAAAACACCTTTTGAAGACCGGATGCCCGTTAATCGCCCTTCAAAAGAAGTTGCCTGATCCAAAGCCCTTGCCATGGTTTTGAAAATAGATTCAAGAACATGATGCTCATTTTCGCCGTAAAGAACATTTATATGTAGATTCATTCCGCCCCGATTTGAAAACGCCCTTAAAAACTCCTTTGTAAGAGACGTGAAATTGTTCCCCCCCGTATCTGCTATTTGGGGAACATTATAAACCAGAAAGGGACGTTTTGACAAGTCAGCGGCAACACAAGACAAAGCATCGTCCATGGGTGTAACAGCATGGCCGAATCGTTTTATTCCCTTTCTATCGCCAAGAGCTTTATCAAAAGCATCCCCCAGAACAAGACCCACATCTTCTAAGGTGTGATGGAAATCTACATCAATATCTCCGGTGGCATCAATGGTAACATCAAAAAACCCATGAACGCTAAAAAGGGTCAGCATATGATCGAAAAAGGGGATTCCTGTGGATATTTTATTTTTCCCGGCGCCGTCTAAATTAAGCTCCATACGAATTCGGGTTTCTTTTGTTTCACGCTCAACAATAGCTTTACGTTCCATAATCTTATTCTTCCTTGCTTATATGTTTTTTGTTTTACCTCGCATTATATTTGCGGCAAACGCACGGATATTTTTAATAATTTGTAGAAGTTCTGTGACGTTAAATTAGTTAGTGTCCATCCATAAACGGCATCTTTCGGCCCCCGGCGGCGTTCTCGCTGGTTTTCAATCCTCGAAATAACGGCTATGCCTGCGGTTGAAAACTCGCTCGGGCCTTGCCGGAAACCAAAATCTACCATTTCTGGATGAACACTAGTTTAGGAGGATTTGGTGGAGATGAAGGGAATCGAACCCTCGACCTCGGCGTTGCGAACGCCGCGCTCTCCCAACTGAGCTACATCCCCACAAAACAGTCATTATTCCATAACAAATTGTATCAAAGCGGTCAATTTAAAAAAAATATTCATAATATTTTGACCTTTTCTAAACTTGCATTATTGTTCTTTAAAAATTAGAAAAGTTATGTTATCAATCCGGTTTCCATAAAAAAGGGAATTTATGACACATAAGATTATATTAAATGATGCCTTTAAGCGGTTCACTCTGGACCAGGATAAAATATTTCCACCTGAAGAAACCGTCAGAAGATTCAAGGAAAAACTAAAACAGGTTAATCTTGACATCCTTGAATACACCGTAAGAATCGATAATGGAAGATTAGGTATTCCGGTCTATTTCAGTAGCTGCGGTAAGGATGCAATTAACATCATCGGAACAAAAAAACAGATGGGCAAAGGGGCGACTCCCCAACAAGCTGAAGCCAGTGCGGTAATGGAACTTGCCGAAAGATATAGTTTTTTTAGCTTCTGTAAAAATCCAAAAAACTTTTTTATTGAAAAATACCGCAACATAAAAGACAGAGCCATTTCTTTTGAGATGATCGCCCGGTCCGTTAACGATGATTCGGATGATATGGAAATATCCAGAAAGATATTTGAAGACCTGCCCTTAAAATGGACCCGGGCCTTCAATCTGACCCGGAATCAAGAGGTGGCAATTCCTTTTAACTGGTTTTTCACTATAAATGAGTTCAACGGTCCATCGGCCGGCAATTGCGTTGAGGAAGCCATAAGTCAGGGTATCTGCGAAATTATTGAACGGCACGTATCTTCCATCATCAGTCGAAACCGTCTGAACGTACCGTTAATTCATGCGGATTCAGCCACAGATCCGATGGTTGTGGAAATGATACAAAAATTCAGAAATAACGGGATAAAATTCTATCTTTCAGATTTTTCTCTGGACATGGGCATCCCTTCTGTCGGTGTGCTGGCCTATGATCCATTAAACTTCCCGGGCAAGAGTGAAATCGTCTGGACAGCCGGAACAACACCCGATCCGCAAAAGGCCTTAAGTCGCGCCCTTACAGAAGTGGCCCAGCTTGCCGGTGATTTTAATACGGGTTCCAGCTATGAGGCCAGCGGCCTTCCCAAATTTACTAAAGTTCAAGACGCCGATTTTATCATCAATCCGGGCAAAGAAGTGGATCTCGACACCCTTTCTGATCTTTCGAACGAAAATATTAAGGTTGAGGTTCAAAATTTAATATCCGCTCTTTCAAAAAAAGGTATGGAAGTTATTGTCGTGGATACCATGCATCCGTTACTTGAACTGCCGGCTTTTTATACCATTATACCCGGGGCACATTTTAGAGAGCGTGCCCTTGGAACCAGCGTGGGGATGTTTTCCGCCAAAATTATCACTGAAAACAACAAGCCAAACATGGCCATTCATGAGCTTACAAACATAGAAAAAATGCTTCCGGGCAAATATTACATCAAATTTTATTTGGGTTCATGCCATCTCGCTCTTAATGATCCGGCAACGGCGCTCGGCTATTTCAACCGGGCTCTGGAACTTGATCCCACAGAACAGGATATCCCCAGTATTTATTCCTACATGGGTGTGTGCCTCAAAAAAATGGGAGAATACCGCAGGGCCCTTGAAGTATTAAAAAATGCGGAAAAGTATGACAAAGAAAGGACAGATATCTATAACCTAATGGGATTCAGCCATTTCAAACTCAAAGAGCATGAAAAGGCCATCGCATGTTTCAAAAAGGTTCTTCAGCTTGACCCGGGTTCTGCCATCGATTATGCCAACATTGCTTCAAATTATCGGGATATGGGCCAAAAAGCAAAAGCCATACAATATTATGAGATGGCCTTGGCCATGGATCCCAAAATAGAGTTTGCGAAAGATAGTCTGATCAAGCTTCGACAGAACTAACCCGAATTACAATTGATTATCCAGACGGTTTCATTTGCCGTTGTCGGGCATGATCTCACGCGTTTCCCACCATGCCTTACCGTAATTGATAAAAAGCTGTTCTCCTGCAGAAACATCTTTTATGGTATGAAAAACGATCAGGTCCCGCTCCGTATCGTGCCAATATTCGGTATTGTGCTCGTCCGCGTGATTGAAAATACTTCCCCAGCCCAAAGGAAGCGAGTAGTTTTCGGACTCCTCTTCCGAAGCATCATACTCCGGCTCAAGAGCATAAACGTATTCATCTAAAATACCCGAGCAATTTTCTGCGCTAATACGTAAATGATGGCATTCTTCCAGTGTTGTGTCAGCCGGAATATATTCGGTTGCGAAAACGCCGTTACCATATTTACAGGGCGCCACAACCAGATCGGGATGTCTAAAAAATGGCTGAGATGAGAGTTTGCTCATATTTCCTGTCCGGTGCGTAATCGTGGGTAAAATTAAATCTTATTGCGGTGTGTCAGCAATTCATTGGCAAGGCTCATATAATCTGTGGAACCGTAACTGCTCTTTCTGTAAAAAATAACTGGCTTGCTAACATCAGCACTTTCCGCAATGGTTGTATTAACCCTTATTACTGTATCTAAAAGCAAATCCATATACCTTTCATCATTTTTCAGCTTCTCCAAAATATTATGGCTTACCCGTGTTCGGGAGTCAAACAATGTCGCAACAATGCCGGTTATACTTAAATCCGGGTTAATATTTTCCTTGATGGCAAAAATAGTATCAAAGAGTCCATCCAGTGCGGCATAAGCATAGGGGTGGGTCTGGCACGGTATAATAACCTCTTTTGCATAGGCTAATACATTGACGGTCAAAAGGGAAAGGCTGGGTGGCGTATCCAGGAGTATAAAATCATATTCTCCGGAAATGCTTTCAAGGCCTTCTTTCAACCGGTTTTCCCTTCCAGCCTCGTCAATCAGTTCTACCTCCGCCCCGGCAAGGTCACCATGTGACGGTACAAGGTCAAGGCCCTTCCATTTTGTCGGAACAATCACATCGGTTGCCGTAATGGATTCATTTTCTTTTATGAGGTCGTATACCGTCGGCATTCCGGCTTCGATATCAACGCCCAGTCCCCGGGTCGCATTAAACTGAGGATCCATGTCCACAACAAGAACCGCCTTCCCCTCCCTGCAAAAAGCCGCTCCAAGATTTACCACCGTAACTGTCTTTCCAACGCCACCCTTTTCATTTGCAACGGCGATGATTCTGGCCTTCTTATTACCCATAATTAACGCCTCCTTTGCGAGTCATTAAGTCATTTAACATTGACGGTTTCGTAAAAAGTCCAACTTCTGCGTTGTGCTGCATTTCGCAATCATTCAACGTACGAAAAGTACGCCTCATGATTACAAAATTTGCACGCCTTTTTATCCCGAGAGGGGGAATTTGAACTTTTTACGAAACCGTCTAAATCGGACTTTTTACGAGTTTATCAACATTGATCATTTGCTTTTGATTATTGGCAACGTTTCGTTTGACGCTATCTTTTCTCTTATTAAATTTATCCTGCCGTCAATTCCCATTGACGTCTGTTCCATGTCTTTTAAGATTTCAGATGCCTGTTGCTTGTTAATCAGATTGTTGTTTATCAGTTCGACGATATCTGAAAGATCAGTACCATAAACCTGAAAGCGATCGATTAACGTTTCGTAAAGGCTATTTGATGCTGCTTCAATAAGTTTATATATATATTGAAATTTTATGTTCTCCTGGTAGTCCTTGAAATGAAAAATCACCGATTTTTCTGTTTCACGCTTCATGCACAATACACCATCCTTCAACGCCAGCACTTTCTGTTCGTTCTCAGTTTGAAGCGGTTTTTTTAATATTTTTTTGAAAAACTTAAGAGCGGTATAAAACCCGAGACGTATGACTGCTTCGGTTTTTATCTTTGCCGTATAATTCATGGACGTAACTGCCGGAGGAAGCGCTAATCCGGTCATACTTTTTATCGAGTCGATGTCAGGCAATCCGATTTTTTCCAGGTTATTTCGAGAACTGTTGATCCCAAATTTTTCCATCATTTTATTATATTCAATGATAGCATCCTGTACCATGACATCGAATGAAGTGCTGATGGAATCCAGATATTCATTGATCCGAATCTCCTTTTCCCTGACAAAATGGATGACTTCGGGATTTATTGTTTCGGCCATATAAGTGTCAAGCGCCTGTTTGAACTCCTGAAAAACCAGATATAGGGTGTTTGAAAAACCGGATGCTTTAAGGTTTTCTTCATATTTTTGATAGGGCACGGCATAGCTTCTGACAAATTCAACAATATCCGTGAGCAGATCTCCGGATCGGACGTCAAAATAACGATCAATATCCGATTTTAACTCGCGCTTTATCTTTTGAATTGAGCCGTCAAGCGTATTTTTTATCACCGACTTTATCTTGTTCATCCTTATCTGATTATGTTTTATTTTTTCAATGACTTCATTTGCACTATCGGCATCTCTGGCAAGAACATTCTGATTCACTGAAATCCAATGGGATATCCCCGATAAAATCACACTCAGACGTTCCAGATGATTTTTCAAAAGCAAAGAACAGCTGTTCCGGGTCAGTTTATTATAAAACATTGATTCAAAACGATCTGTTTCCCGGTCTGAAAAAGCGGCAATTTCCTTTTGTTTTTCCCATTGCGCCAGTCTCAGCCTATCTTTTTGTGACAGGTTTCCGTTTCGCACTTTAAAAAGGTTATAAAGCGCTGATGTTGAATAAATCTCTGGATCCGGTTTTATTAATGAAAGCTCTTCTTTTACTTTTTTAATAAGCGCATAAAGGTCGTTGATGGATTCATGCTCGCTGAAATCACAATTTACAACAAACAAGATGTTATCCATAATCCCCATTTTTTTTATTATGGATAAAAATTTAAGATCGGCCTCCCGAAGTCCGGTTCTGCTGCTCACCACATATATAATAAGATGTGTCAAGAGCAAATAATCCTGGATCATGGCAAGATGCAGGGGATTGGGGGAGTCGCTTCCCTGGCAGTCGGCAATTTCTATATTGGAGTCAATGTTTCCCGAATCGATTTCCAGTTGAATATCCCTAAGATACACTGCCATAGATCCATCACCCACAAAAGCCCAGTGTTCTGTAAACCTGTTGTCCTCATACTCACTTGTCGTACTACCTGTGGAAATCATGTCTTTTATCTTATCATATCCTTTAAGGTATGAGCTCAGAAGAACACTGTTAAGATTGCGGGTATAATTGTTAAATAAATGTTCTGTGCCCAGAGAGGATAATGCCTTCTGAAGATCAATTCGCTCGCCTTTTCGCCTGATGTCGAATCTGTTCTTTTCCGTACGCCAGTCTGCAGATGGAAACAGAACCAGAGCCTGATCTATCTCGGAATTAACCTCGTCCCAGGATTTAAACAACAGTTTGGCGTTAAGCTGTTTTCCGCTGCGCACTCGTGTAATAATCGATGTAACAACTCCTGCTCCCCGTTTTAAATAATCGCCCTTGAAAAGTGAATTTATAAATGTGCTCTTACCGGATTTAATGGTACCCACAACAGCAATGCGAATAATTTGTTCCGACATCTGTTTATAAATACTGCTGCATGTTTTTTGCCAATCTGAAAAGGAATGATCAGGTGTCCCGGTTATGGATCCGGCATCAGAAAAAAGGGCCAAAATATCCTGGTTTACCTGTAAAAGTTGTTTATTTAATGAGTTAAATGTATTCATTTCAAGTTTAGCTTTATATTTTGATAAAACAGTTGCAACGTTGAATAACAAAAACGCTCCCGACGCTGGCGCTGTTTATTACAATGTATTAAATTAATTGTCAAAGCGATTTATTTTTAACTAATATTGCCAAGAGATATGTTGGGATCCTGATGCATAAGGGTTCGCGAAAACCGCAGGCATACTCGTGGATATGTCGAGGAATTTCAGAGATCTTTGATACGCAAAAGATCGGTGCAAATTGAGTAAAAAGTGCTTAATGAAAACAAAGAACATACCCCCTTGTAAAAATTAAGTTTTCATGTTATAAATTTATTAATCCCAGATGCATAAGGAACCGTCCGTTTTTTAGGATAAAAATCAAATAATGAAGGAACAATTCGTCTATGTCAGAAAAACATCCGGAATGTCCTCTGTATAATCCCTTAAACTGCAAAGAATATTATAATCCCAAACTCTGTGCATTTGTAAAGAAAGACAAAATCTGTCTTAAAAAAAAGAAAACAAAAAATAAAGCAAAACAAAAAATACGATAAATCAGGCTTGTGAATTATATGAAATAAAAAGAAAGATGATAACAGCAGAGAATATATACGAAAAGCTGAAAACTGAAGACGGAGAGGAATAATGTGTCTTAAAAAATGTTGATGGTAAAAAAAGTGAGTTGTCTATGCATGACCTGATGTAGCTAAAAGCATGGCCGGATCTACCCCCACCTTTCTTATAGCCTCCTCCCATCTTGTCAAAATCGGCAAATCAAATATAATCTCTTCAAAAACAGGAGAGGTGAGCCAGGCATTTTCCTTGATTTCTGATTCCAACTGTCCCGGGCCCCAGCCTGCACATCCTAATGCGACAATAAAAGATTTCGGACCTCTGCCCATTGCAATCGCTTCTAAGACGTCTCTGGTGTTGCTCATTGCCAGGGTAGGAGTAACCATAAAACAACCCTCCCAGCCAAATGGAGAGCTATGGAGGACAAATATTTCTCCCATATGAACCGGTCCGCCAATATGAACCGGAATCGATTCTGCACCAAAATTAGACTCTATTTTGAGTTCATTAAAAATATCCTTGCCGGACAGGGAAGGATGAACCCTGTTTATAACAAGTCCCACAGCTCCTGCCGGAGTATATTCGCAAATACAGGTAACGGTTTGATAAAAATTTTGATCAAGCAATAACGGCATGGCCATTAAAAACTGTCCTTTAAAAGAAACCGCGGAACTATTCTCCATATTCTGCTCCATGGAATTTTATCTGTTGTATATCTATGTTGTATATCAATGTCTATTTCAGAATACTTTTGTATCCGGTTCTTGTCAAGAATACACGTTAGTTCGCTCAGGGTAAACATCTGATTTCGGTACAGCGTAGCGACGGCGTGTATCGGGATTCAACCGCGTTAAATCATACTCTTTTCTTTGGTCAAAGAACAATTACCCCTTGCTCAGGATATCCCTAATTTTCATGGACAGTTGTTCCATATTGAACGGCTTCTGAATAAAGCCGTTGCACCCGCGGTTCATTATTTCAGAAGCCTGTCCATTTATACTGTATCCACTGGAAAGAAGCACCTTAATATCAGGATTTATTTTTTTTAACCTTTCATAGGTCTCCCCTCCCCCCATGTCAGGCATGATCACGTCCAGGATAACCATATTAATTTGATTTTTATTTGCCCGATAGATCTCAATGGCTTCTTTTCCACTTCTGGCCGTTACTGCCCGATATCCCAGTCTTTCAAGAATCTGTCCTCCAACATCAATTACAATATCTTCATCATCTATTAGAAGAATCGTTTCAGATCCCTTTAAGGCCTCCCGGTTCACATCCTCTTTTCGTACAATCTTCTTTGATGACGCAGGCAAGTAAACGTCAAAGGTGGATCCTTGTCCGATCACACTATGAGCGTTGATCATACCCCCATGGTTCTTAATGATGCCGTAAGCAGAAGCAAGCCCAAGTCCGGTTCCCATGCTCCTGTCCTTTGTGGTAAAAAAGGGATCAAATATCTTTTTTAGGGTATCTTCATCCATACCCACTCCCGTATCTTTAACCGATATCTTAACATAATTGCCGGTTTTAGCAGAAAAATGCCTGACATGGTCTTCATTGAGCGTAACATTGTTTGTGTCGAGATATAATTCTCCGCCACCGGGCATGGCCTGTCCGGCATTAACATAGAGGTTTAACAATACCTGTTCAATTTGATTGGAATCTACCTCTACAGACCAGATCTCTTTTTGATATTTTCTACAAATTCTGATTTCCTTCTTGGTTCGGCTGAACATCTCGGAACTATTCTCAATCAGATCATTAAGGTCAACCGGTTTGACCTCGTATTTTCCTCCTTTGGCAAATCCCAGAAGCTGTTTGGTCAGCTCTGCCCCACTTTGGACATATTTCTCGATGTTATTTAGTTTGGCATAGTATGGATGGCTGGAATCAAAATCAAGAGATATGAGAGACAGATTCCCCAGAATGCCCATAAGCAGGTTGTTGTAATCGTGGGCTATGCCGCCGGCCAGAGTCCCAATTGCCTCCATTTTCTGGGATTGCTGGATCTGAGCCTCTAACCTTTTCTGCTCAGCGATGTCTCTTAAATTTACCACACTTCCTGCAGGATTTCCGTCACGATCATTAAATATGGCTCCACTTATGCTGACCGGGATAATATCACCTGCTTTAGTGTATCGACGGGTTTCAATTCCTGAAATATCTTCTCCAGCCAGCACTTTTGCTATCATTATCTTTGTGGTAGGCCAATCCTCTTCAGGTACAAATATATCCATTTTTTTACCCAAACGTTCTTCCAGGCTCCATCCAAAAACCCTTGTGAATGTTGGGTTCAAATAGGTTACCCTGCCCTCCATGTCATAAACAATCACGGAATCCGGATTTGCTTCAAGAACCGTACGATATCTATTCTCACTCTCGCGGAGCGCCTCTTCAGTCTTTTTACGGATGGCAATCTCTTTTTGTCCTTTTTCATACAGCCGTGCGTTCTCAATAGCAATCGCAGCAGATCCCGCCAGCGTCTCCAGTAACGTCAAGTCTGTTTCGTCAAAGCGCCCTGATTCCATATCCACCACCTGAACCACTCCGATCACATCTCCTTTGATCCGCAGCGGAACCGTCAGAGCCGAATGCATATCCCGTCCTATGCTGAGGTCAACCTCTTTATAGTGACGCTTATCTGTATAGGTGTCCTGTGAAATCAAGCTTTCGTCATGCTCGGCCACCCAGCCGGCCAGGCCTTCTCCGGGTGCCAGGCGCCAGCCGCGTAAAGTTTCTCCATAAGCACCGGTGGCTTGCCGGCAGACCAGATCGCCGGTCACTGCATCGGTTAACCATATAGAGCTGCCCACAATATCCATTAACCGACGAACCTCTTCTAAAACCATGACCAGGACCTGATCCAGATTCAGGTTGGAATTAAGGGCCTGGCTTGCCTGGTTGTGCAACTTCAGTTCAAGGTCGCGTAACCGTATTATCTCCTCTGCCCGTTTTTGTTCTGTTACATCTTTAAGGATGATGATATGGTTAAGCCCGTCATTATCCACAGACAACATGTTTAACTTAACCCGATACTCGTTCAGACTCAGAAAGAAATCGCTTACCAGGATGTTTGGTTGTTTACCGGTTTCTCTCAAAAGTCTAAGCACTCTTTGACGGTCATCTCCGGCAAACAATTCGACTAAATTGGAACCTAATAATTTTTCCTCAGAAATATTAAAAAAGGAAAGCGCTGTTGCGTTGGCATAAAGGATTCTTCCATCAGAAGCAATCTCTATAACACCCTCTGATATTTTTTCCAGTATCATATTAAAATGTTTTTTGACCGCAGGCAATTCTCCCGCCATCTTCTTCATAGGACTCATTCCTTTTGAAATACATTTACTTTAAAGCAGTGCTTTCTGAAAAACTATATTTAATGTTTAAAAATAGTATGCACTATTAATTCAGGACATTCAAGCTGTTTTTTTCTTATATATTTCAATAGGGTACTACAGATTTGTCAGTGATTTTTAATCATCTTTCTTTTACAATTAAAACAATGGTTGGACATTTGCTGTTTAGTTTAATATTATTCGACCGAGTCACAGTCAATTGAGGACAGGTAAGGCGAAACGGCCAGTTGTATAAATTCCGGGATGTATAGCGATGCGTGCAGTAGTACAAAGAGTAAAGTCGAGTTCTGTAACCGTAGACGGCAGGGTTGTCGCTGAAATTGGTGACGGGCTTCTGGTATTGTTAGGTGTTGCAAAACCAGACAAATCCGATGATGCCGATTATCTTGCGGAAAAAATTGTAAACTTGAGAATCTTTGAAGACGAAGACGGTAAGCTGAACCGTTCGGTACTCTCGACCGGCGGTCAAATGCTGGTTGTTTCCCAATTTACCTTACTGGGAAACTGTAATAAAGGACGGCGACCGTCCTTTGTACATGCCGCCGGACAGGACCAAGCTGTCAAACTGTACGAACGATTTATCGAGCAGGTTCGGGAAAAAGGTGTTTCCGTAAAAACCGGCCGTTTCCGAGCCACGATGGAGGTAGGTTTGATCAATGACGGGCCGGTAACCCTCATCGTGGAAAGCAAATAGACCAAATTCCTTATGATAAACTTTATCTATTTTATAATATCATTATAATATCATAAGAAATACAGAATATTAATAAAACTAACATCCCATGCATTTCACATCAAAAACCCGTAGTCCTTTCAACTCTTTCATGTTTCTTTTCCTGATTCTTTTTTGTTTTTTACAATCTTTATGGACAAAAAATCTTTATGCCAAACCCCTCGATGATTTAAATAGTTTTGTGGGAAATCATGATGCAATTCTGGTTGTAAATCCTCAAGGCCGAATTGTTTTTTCAAAAAATGCCGATAATCAACTTGTTCCGGCCTCTATCCTGAAAATTTTCACTGCTCTTGTCGCCTTGCATTATCTTGGACCGGAGTACAGATTTTCCACAGAGTTCTACCAGGATCAAGATTCTACTCTCAAAATAAAAGGATATGGAGATCCTCTTCTGATTTCGGAAATACTCATGGAAATTGTTAACAACCTCATCCTAAATCTTGAAACTAAACCAACAATTATTAACGATCTGGTGTTGGATGATTCGTATTTCAACTCCCCTGTCTTAATCCCCGGGGTTGCATCTTCTTACGAACCCTACGATGCCCCTAACGGAGCTTTGTGTGTCAATTTTAACACGGTTAACTTCAGACGAGACAAAAATGGAGCCTATGTCAGTGGAGAAACCCAAACCCCTCTTTTACCTTTTGTATTGTCAAGAATAACCGCATCTGCCATGGACCGGGGGAGAATTATACTTTCCCGCCAAAAAAATGAAATGACACTCTATGCCGGTCATCTTTTTTTATATTTCCTGAAAAAACAGGAAATAAAATCAAACGGAAGAATCCGGGTGGGACGGGTTGAAAAATGCGACAAACTTATTTTTAGATACCGTTCCAGGTTCTCGCTTATACAGGTCGTATCAACGCTTCTTGAATATTCCAACAACTTTATTGCCAACCAGTTGCTAATTGCCTCAGGAGCAAAGGCTTACGGTCCTCCCGGAACCCTGGAAAAAGGCATTCGCGCGGCATCAACTTACGCAAAAAACAATCTCAAAATCGATAATGTCACCATTGTGGAGGGTTCCGGAATATCCCGAAGCAATCGGATCTCGGCAAAAAACCTTTGCAAGATTCTTAACGTGTTTGAACCGTACCATTTTCTTATGCGCCGGAGGGACAACGCATTTTATAAGACCGGGACCCTTAAGGGCATCCATACCATAGCCGGCTATATTGAAAATGCTAAAGGAGAATTGTATTGTTTTGTGGTGTTGCTAAATACTCCGGGAAAGTCGACCAAACCGATCATAGACATACTTTTACATGACCTGGGTTAAAGACGTGGACGTTTCCCGTTCGTAATAGAAGCATAAGCACTGTGGTTGTGAATGGATTCAAAATTTTCAGCACTCACGGAAAACCAGGTAATGTTACTGTCCTTTTTCAATTTATCAGCGATATCCCGCACAATATCCTCGACAAATTTAGGGTTTTCATACCCCTTTTCAGTCACATACTTTTCATCCGCCCGTTTCAGGATGGAATATACTTCGCATGAAGCGGATTTTTCCACCAGTTCGATCATATCTTCGATCCAGATAAATTTTTTAAATCGTGTGCTTAACCGGACATTTCCGCGCTGATTATGAGCCCCTGCATCACTGATTTCCTTTGAACAGGGACAAACAGACGAGATGGGAACAACAACAACGAGTTCAATATCGGTTTTACCCTCCGAATTGCTTGACCCTAAAATACTGCATGAATAGTCCATCAAACCCACAGTTTTAGTGATCGGAGATTCTTTTTTAATAAAATAGGGAAACGTTACCTCAATATTTGCCGATGCTGCATTTAAATATTTTTTCATCTCCTCAAGAATTCCGGAAATTTTTCTTAGGGCAACTTCCTGGTGGAACATGTGTAGTATTTCCACAAAGCGGCTCATATGGGTCCCCTTGTATTCATGGGGCAAATCAACATACATGCATATGGAAGCGACCGTGTGTTGAATTCTGTTTTTCCGGTCCAGCACGGTTATGGGATATCTAAGATCCTTTATGCCGACCTTATCGATAGGTATGTTGCGAGTGTCGTGCTGATTCTGAATATCTTTCATTTGAGTAAATATTCTTTTTTTACATGACTCATTGCTTTGAAAATATTCCCCTTTACTTTCCTGTTACTTCTGTAAAGTTGTTTCAAAAATGTTTTTATCTCCTGTCGCTTCGAAACTTTTGAGGTTGGGCACGAGTTAACGAAAGTCGGAAAACCTTTTTCTCGTGCAAAACGTCTGATAACGTCCTCGTCAACAAAGGATAGCGGCCTTATTATTGTGAACCTTTCCTGGAAAAAAGACTGGGAAGGAACCATAGTGCTTATTTCTCCGGCATAGCATATATTCAAAAACAGGGTTTCAATGATATCATCCTTGTTATGACCGAGAGCCACTTTTTTGCATTCAAGCTCATCCGCAATTTCAAAAAGTCGTTTTCTTCGCAAACGGGAACATAAAAAGCATGGATTTTCCCGATTTCGGGAGCTGTGTGCTAAAATTCCATAATCCGTATGTTCAACTCTTAGCTCAAAACCGGTTTTTTTACAATATTCTGAAAAAGATTTACTATACCCATCCTCAAACCCCGGGTCAATATACACGGCGAACAGCTCATAATCTATTGGGATACGGGGAAGACGCTCACTTAATATCCACATCAGTGTCAGGCTGTCCTTACCGCCTGAAAGCGCCACTAAAATTCTATCCCCGTCGGATATCATATCATACCGGTGCAGAGCTTTGCCCACACCCCTGTTAATCACCTTGTATGTATTGCTGTTTTTTGACAAAAGGTATGTATAGGTCCCTTACTGACTTTCCTTTTCTTCTTCTTTGACGGTAATTTTTCCGGCAGCGATTTCACGCATTGAAACAACGATATCTTCATTTTTTGGTGAACTCACAAGGTATTCCGATCCCTCGCGAATCTGTCTTACACGCTTGGCCACCATGTTGACAAGTAAAAAGCGATTTTTCACCCGTTTCAGGCAATCCTCTATTGTAATACGTGCCACTAAATCCTCCGTTACTATTTATTTTTACATGGAAACTGGTCCGTTGGGCCAGGATTCAATACAATTTCACACTATAAAATTTCTATGAGCTCATAATATCTTTTCCCGCCCGGGGCCTGGAGAATTATTTCGTCTCCAGGTTTTTTCCCGATGATCGCTCTCCCAAGGGGCGAATGCACAGAAATGCGTCCTTTATCGATATTCGCTTCATCCGGCCCCACAAGCTGATATTTCACATCTTCGCCCGTATCTATATTTTCAAGTACTACGGAACTGGCAAATACAGCACGATCATTTGGAAGCGTCCTGGAATCAATTATATCTGCCCGGGACAGTTTATATTCTAAATCACTTAACCTGGCATCAATAAAGGCCTGTCGATCTTTGGCAGCTTCAAACTCGGCATTTTCCGATAAATCCCCATGGCCGCGAGCCTCTTCAATCGCCTTTATATTTTTAGGACGTTCAACTTTTTTTAGATATGCCAGCTCTTTTTTAAGAGCCTCATAACCCTCTTTTGTAATTGGCACTTGTTCCAAAATTATATTCCTTACAAGTATTCTTTTGCCAGGATTTCAGCTATTTGAACCGCATTGGTTGCTGCGCCCTTTCTGATGTTGTCAGCCACAACCCACATATTGATGCCATTTTTAATGGATTCATCATCTCGAATACGACCCACCAGGGTCAAGTCCTGCCCGGCAGCATCAATGGCAAGCGGATAAACGTTATTTTTCGGATCGTCAACAACTTTAACACCGGGTGCATTTTTTAGAATAGATTTTACCTCTTGAGCGGAAATATTTTCTTTGGCCTCAATATTGATCGATTCCGAATGCCCATAAAATACCGGAACGCGGACGGTTGTCGCTGTTATACCTATGGTATCATCCTCAAAAATTTTCCGTGTCTCGAACACCATCTTTGTTTCTTCCTTGGTATATCCGTTGTCCAGAAACACATCGATATGGGGCAAACAGTTAAAAGCGATGGTATGAGGATAAACCTTATTCTCGTAATTCTTGAAATTAAGAATGGCCCGGGTCTGGGAATCGAGTTCGTCAACCGCTTTTTTGCCGGTCCCGGACACCGCCTGATATGTGGATACCACAATCCGCTTTATGCCATATTTATTATGCAAGGGATACAGCGCCACAACCATCTGAATGGTTGAGCAGTTCGGGTTTGCGATGATTCCCTTATTTGTGTATTGCGCCACTGCATGAGGATTTACTTCCGGAACCACCAGCGGAACCTCCGGGTCCATCCGCCATGCACTTGAATTATCGATAACCACACACCCGTCTTTTGCGGCAAAAGGCGCAAATTTTTCGCTGGTGCCCCCACCCGCAGAAAAAAGGGCGATATCCATGCCTTTGAAAGAGCTTTCTTTCAATTCCTCAACAGCAATGGAATCCCCCTTGTAATCCATCTTACGCCCCACAGAACGGCTTGATGCCAATAATTTAATAGAATTGATCGGGAATTTTCTCTCCTCAAGGCACGATATCATCTGATTCCCGACAGCACCGGTTGCTCCTGCGACGGCAACATTAAATTTTTTTTCAGCCATCATGATTTTCCATTTTTTCCTTTAATATAATCTGCCACGAGATCCCCGACTTCTTGCGTGCTGTATCCCATTTTTCCAGCACCAACATTTTTGAGATCATCACGCAGTACCTTAATAACCCCCTCTTCTATCCAGGAGGAGGCCTTTGATTCCCCTAAAGTCTCAAGCATAATCTGGGCCGCTGAAATGGCAGCAATGGGGTTAATGATATTCTTGCCGGTATATTTGGGTGCTGATCCACCGATAGGCTCAAACATTGAAATTCCTTGAGGATTGATATTCGCCCCTGCAGCGATTCCCATCCCTCCCTGGATCATTGCTGCCAGATCGGTTATAATATCTCCAAACATGTTATCCGTGACAATAACATCGAACCACTCCGGGTTTTTCACCATCCACATGCATATGGCATCAACATGAGCATAATCTGTTTCAATATCAGGATACTCCTCAGCAACCTCATTGAACGCCCGCTCCCACAAATCAAATGCAAATGTCAACACATTGGTCTTGCCGCAAAGGGTCAGCTTTTTTCTCTTGTTTCTTTTTCTGCAATATTCAAAAGCATATCTGATACACCGTTCCACACCTTTTCGGGTATTGATCGATTCTTGTATTGCAACTTCATCCAACGTGCCCTTTTTTAAACAGCCTCCGGCTCCGGCGTAAAGGCCTTCGGTATTCTCTCGAACAACGACAAAGTCTATATCATCAGGCCCCTTTCCTTTCAGAGGCGTATCCACACCTTCGTATAGTTTAACAGGTCTCAAATTGATATACTGGTCAAAATAAAACCTTAGCTTCAAAAGGATGCCTTTTTCGAGAATGCCGGGTTTCACATCAGGGTGACCGATCGCACCGAGATATATTGCATCTGACTTTGACAGTTTTTCAAGTATGTTATCCGGCAATATTTCTCCCGTTGCTTTAAAATGTTCACCGCCTAAATTGTACGGGTTAAAATTGAGGCTGAAATCCAATTTACTTGCCACGGTTTCAAGGACTTTGATTCCCTCCGCAACGACTTCCGGTCCGGTGCCATCACCGGGAATTACCGAAATATTATATTCTTTTGACATAGTAATATATCCAATTCGCTGACATTAATTATTGTACTCACACAAAACCCATGTCTTGAGTTAATACAATGGTTGTTAAATGGAACTCGAATTGTGTTCCTCTAATTCAATTGTTCCGGGCGCTCTCCGTTTTATTCTTCTATGATTTCTCAGTATATTAAAAGGACCTGAACTAACATAAGTAAGCCCTAAAAGGAACAGGGCGATGGATGGCTGTGCGGCAATAAAAATCAATATTAGTAGCATTGCAACCAAAACATTGAAATTCATCTTTCGAAACAGTTCCGGTTTTTTAAAACTGTTGTATCTTATAGTACTTACCATTAAAAAAGAAAGTTTTCCCCGCCATGCCGAATTTATGACAAAATAAAACAGTTGTTGCCGCCATGCCTGCTCCGGCCGGAATCGGAAGACCTACAAAGCGATCGCTGCTTACATTACCCAACTGCGAGTTAAACCGGGCCAGTCGTAAGGCTCCACAGGCCATGAAAAGGAATGCACCCAGCCAACC
>JAFDEW010000278.1 GCA_019310125.1 Deltaproteobacteria bacterium
CAGGTGTCAGGTGTCAGTAGTGAAAAAGCGAGAGCCAGCCTGAAACCTGACACCCGACACCTGAAACCTATGCTTTGAGAAGGTTTCACCACGCCCGATAATGTCCAAAAAAAAGACCTATTTTTCTATCATGTTACGAGATCTGAATTAGCAGGGAAAGGAAAGAAAAATGAGAAGATTAATAATTGCATTAATTTGTCTGGCATTGGTTGTTTGTCTCTTGCCGGTAAGTTCCCCGGCCCAAGAAAAGGTTTTAATGATGGCCACGACCACCAGTACGGACAACACAGGCTTGCTGGATTATCTTGCCCCAAAATTCAAAGAGGCGACCGGCATTGAGTTAAAGTGGACAGCCACAGGCACCGGTAAAGCACTCAAATTAGGTGAGAACTGCGATGTGGACATTCTCATGGTTCATGCGCCGCCGGCCGAGAAAAAATTCGTGTGTCATGGATTTGGTGTGGATCGTCGCGAAATCATGTACAATGATTTTGTTATCATCGGATCTGCAGCGGATCCGGCCGGAATTAAGGGAAAATCAATTAAAGATGCATTACAGACGATTACGGCGAAACAAGCTGTTTTTGTCAGCCGGGGCGACGATTCCGGAACACACAAAAAAGAACTTTCGTTGTGGAAGGCGGCAGATGTTCCGGCTCCTGATAAGGAAAACTGGTACGTTCAGACCGGCCAGGGTATGTTGGCGACCATCAATATTGCTGCGGAACGCAATGGGTATACCATGACCGACAGAGGGACCTACATTAAATATGAAGACAATCTCAAAGGGAATCCACCGCTTAAAATTTTAGTGCAAGGAGACGCGGTATTGCTAAATCAATACAGCGTGATCGCCATAAATGCCACGCATTGTCCCAAGGCTGACTACGACATGGCCAAGCAATTTACCGAATGGATCGCCGGGGCAGATGCGCAGCAGCTGATAAAGGATTTTAAACTTTTAGGAAAACCATTATTTACACCCAACGCGAAAATGTAGCCATCTGTCCAATCTTAAATTGCCATGGATTTCATATTCGAAGGATTTTTCGAAGCCTATAAGTTACTGGTGAGCGGCAACGCTGAAACCTATTCCGCGATCCTTGCCACTGTAAAGGTATCAAGCGGTTCCATCGCATGCAGCCTGCTACTGGGGATTCCGCTTGGGTTTTGCCTCGGCTATTTCGACTTCAGCGGAAAAAAAACCCTGAGGACAATTGTGGACACGCTGATGGCCTTACCCACCGTATTTATCGGACTGCTTGTGTATGCATTTATAACCCGTCGCGGTCCTCTGGGAAACTTCGGTCTGTTGTTCACCTTGCCCGGTATTGGAATCGGCCAGACGATTTTAGCATTGCCCATTGTAATTGGTCTGAGTGCTACTGCGGTGGAAAGCATGGATCAAAAGCTTCGAATTACCATCATGTCAATGGGAGCCAATCGGAGGCAGCTTTTTTTGACCAGTTTATGGGAATGCCGGCACGGCATACTGGCAGGTGCGATCGCTGCTTATGGACGCGTTATGACGGAAGTCGGGATTTCCATGATGGTCGGGGGCAACATCAAGTGGCATACGCGCACCATTACCACGGCTATCGCACTGGAAACAAACAAGGGACAATTTGGTATGGGGGTCGCCCTTGGCCTGGTACTGTTGGCCATTGCGTTTTGTGTTAATCTGTCCGTCTCATTTTTACGCCGAAGGTATTAAAATTGCATCTGCCCATCTATGAGATCCGATCACTGAAACATTCATATGGCGGTCAACCTGTTCTGTCGATTGAGCATCTAACGGTTAAACAGGCGCACATCGTCGGACTCATAGGTCCAAATGGTAGTGGGAAAAGCACGCTGTTGCGATTGTTGGGTCTGATAGAAAGACCCACCCAGGGAGAAATTTTTTTTAACGGCTTCCGGGTTGAACCGTTTTCAGATGAAGCCAGATTTCTTATCACAATGCTCCCGCAAGAGCCCTTTCTCATGAAACGCAGCGTTTTTAGTAACGTTTCCTATGGTCTTAAGTTGAGGGGAAATGGCAGGGATATCGTGGATAAAGCCAACCGGGCGCTTTCTCTGGTAGGCTTGGATAGTAAAGATTTTGCCCGACGGCCCTGGTATGCCCTATCCGGAGGAGAAGCTCAGCGTGTGGCGTTGGCCGCAAGACTGGCATTAAATCCCAAAGTCCTTTTATTAGATGAACCGACAGCCAGCGTAGATGCTGCCAGCGCACAGCTTATTAAAGAGGTAACGCTTCGGGCACGCCGGGAATTGGGCACCACGCTCATTGTTGCCAGTCATGATTGGCAGTGGCTTTATGAGATCTGTGATGAGATCTTGCATCTATTCAAAGGCAGAATTTTTGGAAGAGGGCGCGAGACAATAATCTTCGGCCCCTGGCAAAAGTTGGGAACGGGAACATGGGGGAAAATTTTATCCGACAAGCAACAACTGCTGGTTCCTCCTCCCCCAAACCAGGAGGCTGCTGCTGTAATTAATGTCTTGTCTGTCGGCGAAGACCGCTCAACTATTGCCGGTGAGGGTATTGTTCTGAGCGGCACGGTTTCCCGGCTCAGCCTGGAAAGAAAAACCGGCCAATTATTTGCCACTATTCTTGTCGGGGATCTTCCTTTCAAAGTGGGGTTGGCTTTTCAACAGGGCAAGGAACATACCCTATTTCCGGGAAGAACCATATTTGTCCGTTATCGCCTTGATCAGGTCAAATGGATTTAAATGATGACGCTCAACCTCCCTGTTGAAATCATATCCCCCGGTCTTCATGCGGTATTTTCACTCGCGACTAGCGTCTCTTTCGGTGCCGTTTGCGACTTTCCTTTGACCTGTTCTTGGACGGTAGGCGCGGCTCGCCGCCACCCGGGGGCAGGATAATCTTGTCCTCCGAAGCGACCCATATAAAACGTGACTGCGATTTACTCCCCTTGTAGGCGGGAACCCGAAAACGGCGCACATGGAAACCGCAACTCATCAAGAGCTGCTCGAATTTCTTACTCGGCTCAGCCGACCAGACAGCCAGACATCCCTGTTTGCGCAATGCGCGGCGACAGGCCCGAATACCTTCACGACCGTACAGACGGCGGTTCCCTGAATCGGTCATCGCGCTGGGACCATTATCTATATCCAGCAGGATCGCATCGAATCTGCTCTTGGAACGTGAGATAATCTCGACGATATCGACCGTCTTGAGGTCAACTCGTTCGTCCCCCAGCGGCCGGCCGTTGAGTTCCCCGAAAAACTCACGATTCCATTCGACTACAGCACCCAACAGTTCACCCACCACCACTTGAGCGTGGGGGCTGAGCATGTCAAGAGCCTGGCGCAAGGTATAGCCCATACCCAATCCGCCGATAAGTATGCTGGGCGCCTTGCGACCAGCCAGATGCGCACAACCCAGCCGCGCCAGCTCCAGTTCCGACTCATGTTGGCGACTGTGCATCAAATCCTGACCGTTGATCATGATCGAGAAATCACGGTCATGCTGATAAAGTACCATCTCGCCTCCGTCCGGGGTCCGGGCTGTAGCTATTTTTACTCTCGGGTTCATTGTTCCATCATAACATTTGTAAATAAGTTGCGTGCCTAAAGCATTTCGAACCTGCACGGCTTTTACGGTAAACCGGTAAGTTTCTTCACGTCAGCTTCATTTGAATTGTCAGAAGTTTTTCTCTTTATTTTTTTCTTTTGTCTTTTAAATAAATTGCCTTTGAGGGTCCATCGCCAACAGCTCTTTCTTCGATTTGGAATAGCTTTGTTGCTGATGCAAGTCCCCCCAACTTTTTGTAACCATAGTTTCGCGGATCAAACTCTGGTGCCTGCTTGGCAATGTTACTACCCACGGCTGCAAGATGAGCCCAACCAGAATCGTCCGAAGATGCCTCAACAGCGTTTCTTAATAAATTAACGAGTTTCGTGTTTTTCTTAAGTTCGCTGGTTGTCTTGCGTTTTATTTTCTCACTATAATCATCTTTGGAGCGTAGCACTTCAGTGAAAACAAACTTATCACACGCAGAAACGAATGCTTTAGGGGTTTTTTCCTCCCCGAATCCATATACAAAAAGACCGGCTTCCCTTATCCTTGACGCTAACTTAGT
>JAFDEW010000279.1 GCA_019310125.1 Deltaproteobacteria bacterium
GATGACAGCACATGCAAATTGTAACATTGCTTTTAATTGCTTTTAAAGGAATAATATCTGGATGTTAGAACAAAAAAACATAACATCTCACTTATCTGCGAGCTCCAGACAGGTTACATTTTATAATCAGTTGGCGGATCAATATGATCATTTAATAAACAGAACTTATTGAGAAATTACAAAAAAAATCAGAGAACCAAGTGGATTATAAATACTTCATGAGTAAGGCATTGGACCAGGCAAGAAACGCTCTATCTGCGGGGGAATTCCCGGTAGGCTGTGTAATTGTACATGGAGACAGGATTTTGGCAACCGGTTACAGAAAAGGTACATCAGGTAATTTTCCAAATGAAATTGACCATGCCGAGATCATAGCATTAAAGCAACTCACCGATTTAAAAATAAATACCGACAAAAATAGAGTCGTTCTTTTTACAACCATGGAACCCTGTATGATGTGCCTGGGCGCGATGATTCTAAGCGGTATCAGTGAAATCGTTTACGCTTATGAAGATATAATGGGAGGAGGCACAAGCTGCGATTTGACCAAACTGACCCCGCTTTATAAAGATAGTGGGATTTCTATTGTGCCGAGTATTTTGCGCAAAGAGAGTCTGAAACTCTTCAAGACTTTTTTTAAAAATCCAAAAAATGCTTACTGGCGGGGAAGCCTGTTAGCCGGATATACTCTCAGCCAGTAAAACCATCTTGAAAATTCCACGCGCCCAATGGATCTTAACCATAAAAGGAACTTCTTTTTTTTAAGTCCGTTACCGGACGTTGCATAATGTCGTTCTGTGATTTTATATCTGGATTTATTCACTTGCATTTTTTGCTTGCATTTATTAATATTATTATATATTTCAAGATTCAATTTGAGTTGATGGTTCACGATATGGAATACGCACCAATAGGCTACCCGGTAATTCCATATTGGAAGCACTGGCAATAATTCACGGCTCAGGAGGTGAAGGCATAGCTATACCAAAACATAGAAATAGGACAAACAGATCAAACAGAGTTAATATTAATAGAAATATAAGGGCAAAAGAGGTCCGGGTAATAGATCCCGACGGCAATCAGATCGGAGTTATTCCTACTTACAAAGCGATTGCTGTTGCGAATGATTTTGGTCTTGACCTGGTGGAAATTTCTCCCAACGCCAATCCTCCTGTCTGCAAAATAATGGATTACGGACGGTATAAATATGAACTGACCAAAAAGAGACAGGAAGCGAAAAAGAAGCAGACTACATTTCAGTTAAAGGAAATAAAGTTACGTCCAAAAACCGGTGAACACGATCTTCAGACCAAAGTTAATCATATCAAAAAGTTCATTGAAAGAAAGGACAAGGTCAAGGTAACCATTATTTTCAGAGGACGTGAGATTACGCTTTCTCAGTTGGGTCGGAAGTTGCTCGAAAGGGTTATTAAGGAAACCGAAGAAATTTCATCGGTTGAACAACCGCCCAAATTTGAAGGCCGCACAATGATTATGGTACTATCGCCAAAACAATCAACAAAATAATTGTGTTCAAACACTATCGATAAATTCGATTTTTTATGAATTCATCATAATTGCTTGGGTGATAAGTTCTCGATAACAAGGAAGATTTAAACTAACTCAATTAATTAAGAAAAGTATTTTTATTTATTTTTTCATATAAATGGCGTGGGCTTGCATATGTCTGTGGCTCACGCCATCTATGTTTGATACGGAGAAGATATCATGCCAAAAATTAAAACAAATAGAGCTGCTGCAAAGCGCTTTAAAAAAACAGGTACAGGCAAATTCACCTTTGCAAAATCACATGCAAATCATATTCTAACAAAAAAAACCACTAAACGAAAACGTGGGTTACGGCAGACTCAAATCATCAAAAAATCCGATAAAAAGATGGTCAGCCTGCTTCTTCCCAATGGATAGTGGATTCATGCTATAGGGGTGGTAATTGTAATTTTTTTGGGGTGAAAATTTCAGCGCTGCCAAAGAGACCTTTGAAAAACCTTCAATTTTGCCTGCCCAGCCTGCCCAATGGAATTTATTTTTCTGTTTATTCCATCGGGGTTAAATCCGTATTTATTATTTAACCAAGGTCTCTCAAAGTGTGATTGGCCCTGTCTGAGCGGTGATAGTCGCCCCGGTATCGAACATACGATAACGAATTACTGAATCAGAATATTTAGGAGAAGATTTATGCGAGTCAAAAGAGGTTTTAAAGCAAAAAGACGTCGAAAAAAAATTTTGAAGTTGGCAAAAGGACATCGTGGAGGCCGTAGCAAACTATTTCGTACCGCAGCTGACGCTGTGGATAAGGCGCTTATGTACGCGTATCGGGATCGTAAGGCACGCAAGCGTGATTTCCGGAGACTCTGGATCACGAGACTTAATGCAGCGGCACGAATGAACAGCCTATCTTACAGTAAATTTATACACGGATTAAAACTTGCCGGTATTAATCTGGACCGAAAAGTTCTGGCTGAATTGGCAATATCTGATCCATCGGGATTCGCTCAAATTGCAAATTTAGCATCACCCCGTGTCTCGGAAATTCTACAACCTATTGAAATTAAATGTTTTTTAAAAAACACAACGTTTTTAATTCTATTTTCACCTTGTTTTGCTATATGGCGGGATGAGTAAAGCCGACTCCGTTGCGGTTAAAGATAAAACGAAAAATTGAAAAAAACCATAGAACAGATTAAAAAACAGGCTCTGAAGGAACTTGAAGCTGCTTGTGATAGTGAAAGCATCAAAGCCCTTTCGGTCAAATATTTGGGTCGAAAGGGCGCGGTAACTCAATATTTGAGGAATATTTCAAACCTGCCCAAGGAAAGCAGACCCGAAGCGGGAAAAAAGGCAAACCAAACAAAAAAAATCCTTGAAGAGTTATTCAAAAACGCCTTAACCCGACTTGAAACCTTGTCTTATGAAACAGACAACCGGATTGATGTTTCCCTGCCCGGAAGAGTCGTCTGTCGAGGATCGTTGCATCCCATTACCCGGATTACTCAAGAAATATGTGATATTTTTATACGACTTGGATTTGATGTTGCTGAAGGGCCTGAGGTTGAAACGGATTATTACAATTTTGAAGCCCTTAATATTCCTAAAAATCACCCTGCAAGAGATATGCAGGACACATTTTATATATCAAACAACATTGTCCTTCGTACCCATACGTCTCCTACTCAGCCCCGAATAATGGAAAAGCAGAAACCTCCGGTGAGAATTATTGCGCCCGGCAAGGTATACCGCTGTGACTCCGATTTAACACACACGCCCATGTTTCACCAGGTTGAAGGACTTCTGGTGGATGAAAATGTATCCTTCGGCGACCTTAAGGGAGTCTTGACCACATTTGTTCACCAGATGTTCGACCCGGAGACCAGTCTTAGATTTCGGCCCAGCTTTTTTCCTTTTACGGAACCCAGTGCCGAAGTTGATATTCGATGTGTTATGTGTAAAGGGAGGGGATGCAGAGTATGCTCACATACCGGATGGCTTGAAGTTATCGGCGCCGGCATGGTTCACCCTGCAGTGTTTGAAAACGTTGGATACGATACCACCTGTTATACGGGTTTTGCTTTCGGGATGGGCGTAGAACGGATTGCCATGCTGAAATACGGAATTGACGACATTCGCAAGTATTTTGAAAATGATCTAAGATTTTTAAGGCAGTTTTAACATGAAAATCAGTTTAAGCTGGTTAAAACAATACATTGACGTTGATATAAATATTAACGATTTGGCCGATGCCCTCACCATGGCCGGTCTTGAAGTTGAAGCGGTTTCAGACCGTTATGATTATCTAAATAGTGTTATCATCGGCCGGATAGCTAAGATTGACCCCCATCCCAATGCCAACAAATTGAAACTCTGCAGAGTTGATATCGGTGACCGCATGCTCACTGTTGTTTGCGGCGCCCCCAATGTCAGAAATGATATGCTTGCACCCTGCGCCATGCCCGGCACCTGTTTCCCGAAAGGAACCATCCTCGAAAAAAGTATCATCCGTGGAAAGGCCTCAGAAGGAATGCTTTGCAGCGAGATGGAACTTGGGCTCAGCGCCGATAGTGACGGCATCATGGAACTTGGCCCAAACTATTCGGTGGGCTCTTTTCTTAACAAGGCCCTTGGCTTGTCAGACCCTGTGCTTGAAATTGACCTGACGCCAAACAGACCGGATTGCCTCAGTATAATTGGAACGGCTCGCGAAATTGCGGCATTTCAGAAAAAAAAGGTGACTTACCCTGAAATTTTCCTGCCGGAATCTTTTGATGACATTTCAGACCATACATCCATAACCTTAATGGCCCCTGAACTTTGTCCAAGATATGCCGCCAGCCTTGTTTTCGATATTACGGTTGGACCGTCTCCTTTCTGGCTTCAGGACCGCCTGGCTTCAGTAGGGTTGAAACCCATTAACAATATTGTGGATATAACCAATTTTGTAATGATGGAAACCGGCCAGCCCCTTCATGCCTTCGATTTTGACCGTCTTGCCGAAAACCGGATTGTGGTGCGAACCGCCAGGGAAGGTGAAGCCTTCATCACGCTTGACGGGAAAGAACGCCGCCTTGACCCGGAAATGCTTATGATTTGCGACGGTGAGAAACCCGTGGCCCTTGCGGGGGTTATGGGAGGGTTGAATTCCGAAATTGAAGACACCACAACAAAGGTTCTTCTTGAAAGCGCATACTTTGATCCGGTTTGCATCCGAAAAACTTCAAAAAAAACAGGGTTAAATACAGATGCCTCACACCGTTTCGAACGTGGCGTTGATCCCAATGGAACCCTTACCGCATTAAATCGAGCAACCCAGCTCATGGCTGAAATCGGTGGGGGTAGACTTGTCAAGGGTACAATCGATGCATATCCAAACCCTTTCCCCGAAAAGATAATCCATTTTAGCGTTACGGAGTTAAACCGCCGACTGGGCACTTGCCTGGATATAAATGATATTGAAAACCACTTGAAATCCATCGAATTTCAAGTTGATAAGACCGGCAATGACAACCTTCAGGTTATTCCACCATCCTGTAGAGTCGATATAACCCGATTTGAAGACATTACCGAAGAAATTGCACGTCTATTCGGTTACAATAACATCAAAACAACCTTCCCACTAATATCTGCTGAAGGCAGGCAGCCGTCAAAAAAGATCGAATTACGGAATCGAATTAAATACCTGATGACGGGATTGGGATGCAGTGAAGCAATAAATTATAGTTTTATCAGTAAATCATCATGTGAACGCCTCAATCTTGAACCGGACGACAAAAAAAGACAGGTCCTGGATGTATTAAATCCTCTGTCTGAAGATCAATCGGTAATGCGAACATCTCTTATACCCGGTCTTCTTGAAACAATGAATTACAATATATCGGTTCAGAACAGAAACCTTAAGCTGTTTGAGATCGGCAATGTCTTTTTTAACACAGGGCAACAGGACAGTCTGCCCGATGAAGTTGAAATGCTGGCGGGCCTCTGGACGGGAAAAAGAGTGGATGCGGTTTGGTTTTCCAAGGAGATCAATTGTGATTTTTATGATTTAAAAGGGGTGATTGAAGAACTTTTAGGAAGCTTGGGAATCGTTAACACCACCTTTACCCGCATGCCGCCGGCATCCTGTTTTTATACAAAACCCGGATTTACCGCCCAGATTATTATTAAAAACGAGTTCATGGGGCTTGTCGGAGAATTACATCCTAACGTGCTGAGCAATTATGATTTAAAACAAACGGCCTTTATTTTTGAATTAAATTTTGATAAACTTATAAATTATATACCGGGCACTAAATCCGTAATACCAATTCCGAAGTTCCCGGCCACGTCAAGGGATATTACGCTGATTGTTAATAAGGATATTGAAGTGAACCATATCCTGAGAAACGTTATGGATTTAAATGAAGAGCTGGTGGAACACTTACATCTGTTCGATGTTTTTGAAGGAGATCCTATTCCTGCAGGGAGAAAAAGCATCTCATTTAGAATAACCTACAGATCTTCCAGTGAAACCCTGGAAGACAACCGGACAAATAATCTTCATAAAAGCATTTCGGACAGGCTGGTAGAAAAATTCGATGCAACCCTCCCGACCGTATAACCGATAACCCGTCAGCTTTTTAAAATGATTAACATTCAGTTGAGATCGACTTATTTTTAAGGACGAATCTGTTGCCAACCTTTTAAAAGCTGTGGGTTAAAAAAATGCAAAACGACACGTCTTATCAAAAAGAGCTGCCGGATAAACTTTATTTCAAAGTTGGAGAAGTCAGTGCAATTGTTGAGGTGCCGGCATATGTTTTGAGGTTCTGGGAGGCTGAGTTCAAGAAGATAAATCCCAAACGGTCCTCTTCCGGCCAGAGGCTGTATAGAAAAAATGACATTGAGCTGATTCTAAAGATAAAACATCTTTTGTATGAAAAGAAATTCACGATTCAGGGAGCCAAGCAACATTTAAAAATCAAACCGGACGAAAAAAAGGAAAAATCTTCAATCACCACACT
>JAFDEW010000280.1 GCA_019310125.1 Deltaproteobacteria bacterium
AACATAACTTGCCAAAAGCACCGGTCAAAGCACCTCGACTTAAATTGCATATATCGTATTTTTTACAAAAATGCAAAAAAGCTTAAAATCATGCACCGTATGTAAAAATGAAACTAAGATGAAGATTTATCCTCCGCTTTCATCGGCGGCTTTCCTCTTTTCTAACCCTAACTCTTTGATAATTTTTTCGCAGATCTTTTCTGGTGTGGCGTTCAGACAATTGATTGTTACGTCTGCGTACTTTGTGTACAAGATGAAGCGCTCATGAAATAAGTCGGCAAAGCTTTGGTCTGGTCGTTTTGCAAGCCCTCTGGTATCAAAATTACAAACTCTCAATTCCAGTGTTGGCAGGTCGACATTAAGAAAAACGGCTATACCATCTGACTTCAAATGTTTCATAGCAATAGGGCTGTATACAGCGCTCCCGCCAGTAGCGATGACATGATTGCGGACGTTAAGAGTGAGCAACTCCTTTTCCTCAATTCCTCGCAAGGCCATATGACCTGATGTGTCAACTATGTCCTGCAGGGTCTGCCCGTGCGATACCTGAATAAGCACGTCTGTATCAATAAAGTTAAGAGACGTTAGTTTGGCCAAAATGACGCCAACCGTGCTCTTTCCTGAACCTGGCATACCAATTAGAACGATGTTCGAAAGAATGTGAGCCATAATGTGTAAACGAAGTCAAAGTTGTGCTTTATTGCCATTCTAACAGCATGAATCAACTCTAACTTTTTTGCATATATCATAAAAATGAAAAGGGCAAACCCCGAAATGGATATGCCCCATTAAAAAAAACGATATTATATAAACTGTAACACCCTGATATTTAAATTTTAATATAACTAACCAAAACGTATGGCATTACTCTTTCTTGAAAAACTATTACGGTATATTTCTCAGGCTACTTTAAAAAAGTCTAAATCTTTAATTTGGAATTTGAAAATCAGTGTATCACAGATTTTATCCAGATTATCTCGAAGGGCCTTTTTCCTGAAATCCTCTGCCAGGCGGTTTTCAGCCACTGCTTTAAGCATAACGGCAAGGAGCTGGACTCTCTTATGAAACGCATGTTCTTCTTCTATCTCAATCTCAGAAATAATACCCGACTGACTTTCCGGCTCGTAGTTTTCTAAAAAATCTGTTTCGCTAATCAATTGCAAGGAATGATAAAAAACGTGATGGGCGTTTTCGATAATGGCAGATTTTCGATATTTTCCAATGGGATAATTTTTTAAATAAGCCTTGGCCATGATAATAAGAAGTTTCAAACGTGATAAATAAATGTCATTTGATGCCATTGGTCTGGTTTCTTCGGGAGGCGGCCCTAATTTAATCATAATTCATCCCTTCAACTTCTAACTTAACGTCACACGATTGCTCGATAATTGTTCTTTTTATACCTTCAAAATACCTGCCCAGCTATTTTTTGTATGCAATAATCATGCAAAATCAATCAGTTATAATTTAAAGCCTTATGTATTAAGCATTGACAGCAATTTTAGGGTAAATACAGGGGTGCTAATTCATAGAAAAAACTATGTAATTGTGGGGTAAATTACATAAATATTGTTACATAATTTACATAGTTTTGTGAAATAAATCAAATGGCTATATGCTATATTTCAATCCATTGATATTTGCCGAATTAAATTGGTGATCGCAACCTGTTAGGATTTATTTTTGCGAAATTCAAAAAAGCAAATATGCCGAATGTTGCTGCCATTCACTTCCGATAGTTAAATATGTATATCTATTCGGCTCTCATTATTAGTAAATGAAATATTCGCATAATTTTGGTAAATGGTAGCAACCCATTTACGTATCATTCTTTCTTTATAGCTTAATCCTCGAGATAGTAACCTAAGTTCTTGAGAAGAATCCTTCTCTATTGGACTGAGAGGTCTGGAGTCTATAACTTCATACTCATGAACTTCGATAATATCATGGCAGTTTGAACTAGTATCTAAACAAGAAGTTTGGTTTGTATCTTTAAAGCTGTTTCTGCCCGCCCATTTGGTAACTGATAATTGATGATAAGGAGATGAATCAATTTTCATTTGCCGCTCCATAATTGGCTATCTCATAGACCGGCAAATTTCTTGAGGGAAGATCGGTGTAGGTATTTCTTCGTTCAATGTTGAATCCTATATGTCTATCGATTCGTTGATTAATCACTTTAATATGGTGAATCAATTTTAACCCTTTCGCAAATAGATCATCAATTAGAGTACAGAATAATTGTTTATCATAAGCAAAAATCAGACCAAACGGATGGTATTTATTTATTATTATATATATATCAACGGGTTAACTTTAAATCAAAGAGCTCTCGCCTAACTTTATAAATATTTTCATAGAAAAACATATGTAATTGTGGAATACATTACATAAATTTGTGTAATAATTTACATAGTTATGCTGCGTTATGGTCTTGATGTGAGATATGGGTCGATGAAAAGGAGTGATGTGATAAAGTCACCACATAATCGAAATCAAACTTGTGCTTGCCATGAGGTGAAATCCGCTAAATTAACACATATCAAATTCGAACTGAAAATATCAAGTCCTGATTGTTTTTCAGATATCCATCCACTATGGAAAAACCCTAGAGTGCGGGCGATTCCCCCGTCGAGCTCCACCGACGGCTTATGCCTAATTTAGCAGGAGACTCAAATTCTTTAAATCCTCAGAAGAAAGCTCAAAATCAAAGATGCTGAGGTCTTCCTTCATGTGCTGCTCGGAAGACGTTCCGGTAAGCGGCACAATACCAGATTGACTGAGATATCGAAAAAAGATTTGCGCTTCAGTTTTTTTATACTTCTGAGCAATGGTTCGAACGGTATTGCTGGATAGAATATGAGGATTTGCAGTAAGGGTCCAAAAACTTTGATAAATAACTCCATGATTAGAGCACCAGTGACGCAAGTCTGCATCATACCCCGTTTCCTGATAAAATCGATTTTGTACAACCGCTGGCTTCACGTTGGCATCGGCATAGAGTAACCTAATCACTTCAGTATCGTAACAGTTGCTGATTCCCAACTGACGAGTTCCACCAGTCTTTTGAATTTTTTCCATTGCGTTCCATACCTTCATCAAAAGCGCGTGGGGTGCCATTGGTGAATGAAGTACTAGAGAATCTACATATTCTGTTTGTAGGTTTTTTTTCGATGCCTCAAAGGATTGGGCGACCTGCAACTCAACAGGGGAATTTTTATCGTATGGCACTTGTCTTAGATCCTGGCCAGAAAGTGGGGTGAATTTGGTTTGTAGAAACAAGGCCTCACGTTCGATACCACGGTCTTTCAGTCTGTGAAGCGCTGCTCCTACCAGTGGCTCGTCATAGTGTTTCGGTTGACAAGCGGTGTCAATCCCCCTAAATCCTGCCTGGATAGCTTTCACAACAAGATCTGCCGTGCGGTTCTTTTTCCAGGCCGTGCCGTAAATAATCCGTGGCATTTTTACGCCGGCAGAAGTTGTTAACCATTTCTGGTCTATCATTATTAAGACTCCTATAATTAATACATTACAACTAATATGCTGTCATGTTTGCGCAAGATATTATACAACGCTAACCGGGGTCGGGCCTCTTATTTTTTACCCCAAACAACATGTTTAAGAAGAAAAAACGGTGGCTTTTAGAGCTTTTTTAAAAACTTTTGAGATACTTAGCATATCGCGTCCGACCCCAAATCCACAGATTTCATAGTATAATTGGAGAATTCATTGATTGAATTCATGAGACCATATGAACCATGGAAATCCAGACGACGCAAAAAGCCACGCGGCTGATTTGCCACGTTCAAGATACCTGATATAGATCACGCGTTTTTCTGAGCTCAAAATCGTATAATACGTCAAACATACTTGAAAAACTGAATTTTATGAGGTAATCTCAATATCTATAATTTCGATGATACTGTCCTAAAATTATGTTGTCTTCTTTTATGGCCGGTATCAGGCTATTTTTTGTTTCATATGGGCATATTAAATAGACGTCAATGAAAGTTCCCTATATGGAACAAAAACAAGACGTCTATTTAATATTATAATGTTAGGCGTGCCCACTGAACGGGTTTCAGTGATGGCTACGCACATCAGGAGCGCGCTCAGGAAAGCGTTCAAAAACAAGAGCAAGAGCAAATCTACGGTAGCCAACTCATGACTCAGCAAGAGCGTTCGGAATATCGTGCCAAAATGCGCACTGCAAAAACTGCCGAGGAACAAGAACAAATGCGCAAGGAACATCATGAGCGCATGAAAGAGCGCGCTGCTGAGCGTGGTGTAACCCTGACCGAGGAGCCGCCCGCCGGAGGGCGAGGCATGGGTCCCTGTGGTGGACAGATGGGACCTGGTGGGGGTGGCATGGGGCCCCAAGGCGGTGTCATGGGACCCCACCAAGGTGGTGGCATGGGCCCCGGTGGGCATCGTGGACGCTGACATCATCTAACATGGTCTTGGAGGGCGACCTCGTAAAGCGCCGACATGCTTCCTTGGTCGCCTCAAGACTATCGCTACCATACCTGCCCCTTAGCTCCGGCAGATCGTACTGGGGTGGTTATTTGGTTATGCCCATCGGCTTGTTGAAAACGACAGGTCACCGATCATTTTCTCTCAACGCATTCCTTGAAGCTCTATCCACAAGTGTAAAAAGCCTATCAATATCATCTTTTTGATTCGATACCTGATGTCCACGCACTTTAACCAATTCACAATCCAACTGATCGATCAT
>JAFDEW010000281.1 GCA_019310125.1 Deltaproteobacteria bacterium
CCAAGAAATCGAAAAATTCCATCCGTTGCTTTACGAGCGGGTGATCGCTGCCATTGTCCCCGTAGGGGGTTTGGAAAAAGCCGCTGACGTCAAAGCCTTTTTTGAGGACTACATGAAAAAAACGGATACCGCCCAAGACGTGATCAAACTCTCTTTAGAGAGGCTGGAAATAAATTTACGCATCCGGGAGAACAATTGAGCAAAAAGAGACGGCTTGCAAAGGTCATATAACCTTCACCGGTGTTCTTAATCAATTTTCATTCCTAATAGAGGTTAGGCACTTATTGTTGATCCCTTTCCTTGGGCAAATAATCCTCTCTTACGGGGGAAAACACTTCAATACCCACCGAGTCTTCAAGAATTTCCGCGCCATGTTCAACACTACTCGGAATACACCAGCTATCGCCGGGCATCACGTCGTATTCTTGTGTGCCAATTGAAAGACGAATTCGACCGGTTACGAGAAAACCCGTCTGCTCGTGGGGGTGGGAATGTTTGGGTAACTCACTGCCTTTTTTCAGCAAGAACTCGGTCATCAAGGTCCTTTCCCCGTATACCAGCGTCTTTTGTGAAATTCCCGGAATGGCAACAGTATATCCTTTTTCACTGTGTTTCTGGAACATACTCGATCTCCTTTTTCCTTTCTGAATTACTATCTGGATAAAATCCGGAAAAGCCAATTCATATTATTAACCGGGGGGATAATTCTGACAAGAATCGCAAATCCGACGGTTTCATTCTATATAAAAAAAACATTAAGAGAGCAAGAAAGGTTTTGAATTGAACAACCATTATCTTGCGAACATATGCATAACCTGTAACTTTCATACGGTGTAATATTTAACGCTTAATCGAGTCAAAACTCGATTAGGCGTTATCAGTTATTCGTTATATGTCAACAGTTTTGAACGATCGACAGGCAAAATTACACCTCATCTCCAGAAGAGATTGAAGTTCGCAAAACTGCCGAGAATGCGTTTCGGGAGAGCGAAGAACGGTATCGGCTTCTCGCCAACAATGTTACGGATGTCATTTGGATCAGAGATATGAATTTGAACCTGACTTATATCACTCCCTCCATTATGAATCAGCAAGGCTATACGATAAAAGAGGCAAAGGATAGAACACTGGAAGAAAGTTTTGCACCGGATTCGCTCAAGCTTGCCCTCAAAGATTTTGAAGAGGAACTGGAGATCGAAAGGAACAAGCAGGCGGATTTGTTAAGATCCCGAACCATTGCGGTTGAAGTCAAGTGTAAAGACGGGTCCACAAAATGGACCGAGGCCAAAATGTCTTTCTTGAGGAACCGGGATGGGATTGTCCGTTGTTCACGGCATTGTCAAAAACCATGAAGGTACAATTTCAGCACAAAGCCAATACGGACAAGGAACCACCTTTAGCATATTTTTCCCTGTGGTTGAAAAACAGGTGGATATAGAAACTGAACCCGTTGAAGAACTTCCCACTGGAAATGAACGCATACTGTTTGTTGATGATGAGGAATCCATACTTTATGCCGGACGGATTAGTTTGGAACGATTGGGGTATCAGGTTGAGGTCAGACTAAATCCTGTCGAAGCCCTGGAATTATTCCGTGCCAATCCTGATCATTTTGACCTGGTGATTACCGATATGACCATGCCTAAGATGACCGGAGACCAACTGGTGCGAGAAATTTTGAAAATTCGACCCGATATGTCGATTATTATAAGCACCGGCTTCCATGAAAAGATCGATGAAGAAAAAGCCAGGCAAATTGGGATTCGACAATACATCGAAAAACCGCTTAACAGACGAATTTTGGCCAAGGTGGTTCGGGAGGTGCTGGATGACAGATGATGCCGGCGCAAAGGATAAACAGATCCTAATGAAAGTGTAATCTGCCGGGTGTTCTTTCATCGAGGATCTTATCTGCTTCCTGGATATTGGTTACATTCTCCACCGTGGCAGCGAGTTGAAAATTCATTAGACTGCGCTGAAATAACTCTGAATTGTGATTGGGTTTGCTGACATATACGATTTTACGGGCGCCATAAGCATAAATCAGATCTGCTGTGTTAAACAGAAGGTCTTGATCTTTCTGGCGGATTAGTCCCTTTTTAGTTAAAACCGCCACACAGGTAAACCCCGGTGCCAGATATCTGCAGGCGATTTCGATTTGGTTGACGTACACCGGGATATCAATGTGATCTTTATCTCCTAAAGTTATATAAAGCCTGTTCTTTACCGGATTTGTTTGAACATCGTACATGAATACCTCCGTTACCTCAATCCATTGGTTTTGCAAGTTTATTCTGAAAATCATGAGAATAAATAAAATGGGATGAGGTAAAATTATCTGTCCCATGTTTTCATTTGGATGAACAAATTTAAAAAGCAAAAAATGTGCCATAATAGTAATTTGTAATTTATACGCTTTTACAGAGGGTTATCAAACGAGAATTTTATGAATGGACTTCAGAGGTGTCAATAATTTTAACAATGTGTAAAAATAACTGAATAGACTAAAACCTAAGTTGAGCGATTTTTTACTCGATCTGCACCGATCTCTTGCGCATCAAGGCCGCAGTCCCGCTTGACACGCGGGATAGACCTCCGTCATCTGTCGCACAATCTGATGGGGTGTTTATGCGACAAGCGGGTTAACCCCACTCAGCTACAGGCGAAAAATTATCACAATCCTCGCAATATTTTTCCAGCGCGTTATGATAGTCTTTTTGTTTTAACGCATAGAGGGTTTCATCCAAAGACGGTCCGTTTTTTTGTGCTAACAAGTCCAGCACTTCCTTTATTGTTGATCGAATATCCTTCATCTTTGTACATGTGTTATTAAAGTTTTTACAGTTGACAAAAATTTTAGGTATCATATGGCCTCCATGAATTAAATCTTAAGGGATTTCTACCTATTTCACCTTTCAACCTAAGTTGAGTGATTTTTTGCAAAGAGATGTGCTGAGATCTTGATGCATAATGTTTTTAGCCCCCAAAATGGCCGGTTGCGGCCTTCTATTTCGCTTGCCAATGACCCAAAAAAAATCCAGAGTATTTCTGTATGGTTTTCACTTTATCTTCATGTTGGCAATGCGATTTCCATAAATACATATAATATGAATTTTTTCTGATATTCGTTTCCTCTTTTGATTGATTCATATGATGATTTTGGCTTCCGAACGGTCTGCGAATAACCAGCGGGATTGTATTGTTTCGAGCGGTGTCGTCGTTACCGAAAAATTACGAGTTTGGTTCTGTTCGGTTCAGTTTTGAATCATATCCAAAAAACTTTTTAATACCAATTCTTGCACCTGGCTTTTTATTTTAAACTTTACCCCAATACCATCCTTTTGAGTCCGTATAATTTCGCCGTTGATTCTAAAAGGTTTCTGATTGTCCGGGGACATGAAGGTCATTAAAATTGGTTGGCCTATGGATGGACACTAACAAATTAAAATTTTAATTCACTAGTCAAAATTTGAAACCAATCCCACACCCGGGGCTGACACCAGACGCTCGCGGTTAGCGTCTCTTTCGGGTCCGTTTGCGACTTCCCTTTGATCCGTTCTTGAACGGTAGGCGCGGCTTGCCGCCGTCCGGGGTCCGGGCGGCAGCTATTCTTACACACGGTTTCATGGTGGCATCCTATTAATCAATAATAAAGGGTGACCACATTCCGACCCCATTCCCTAACTTTTCAGAGCAATGCCAAGGGGAATGATGTGGGCGTCGTTTGAGACTTCCTGGGTGGGCCCAAGCTTCCAGTCGACGCACCGGCCCCTGCCGTCAAGGAGTGCTTCGATGTTTTGAACCAGACCTTTGATGTTGATGATCGGATGACGGGTAAAGACTTCGGGCAGGCCATAGGTAAGACTGCAGGTGATACATTTTCCGGGTCGCTGGGTCAGACGCAGCATAAACTCAAGCCGGTTTCCCCGAGAGCCGATGAATTCGAGACTGATATCGTAAGCACCTTCTTCGACATCTCCGTAAAGGGCATCAAAAAATTGGTCCGATCGGTCTTCCGGAAATAGCTGTTTCAAAACATCTGGTGCAAAAAGCTTGTCAAAACCCTTGGTTTCCATCATTCACAACACCTCACTTTATTT
>JAFDEW010000282.1 GCA_019310125.1 Deltaproteobacteria bacterium
TTGATGGCGCAGGAGAATAATGCTCCATACTACGAACTTGATCCGGTGGTGGTCACCGGAAGTCGTATTCCCTACCATCTTTCCGAGTCCCCTTACTCGGTTTCGGTAATCACACGGGAAGAGATCGCCATTTTGCCGGCGGACAATATTTCAGATATCCTCGAACATGTAAACGGTGTGGATGTTCGCCACCGCGGTGCTCATGGAGTTCAGGCCGATGTGGGAATCCGCGGAGGGTCCTATGAGCAGACACTGATCATGGTTGACGGTGTTAATATTAGTGATCCTCAAACCGGTCATCACAATATGGATCTTCCCGTTAACCTGAATGATATTGAACGCATTGAAATCGTTAAAGGACCGGCGGCAAGAATTTACGGCCCCAATGCAATGGGAGGGGTGATTAATATCATAACTCGGGACGTAAATAGCAACTCGTTTGGAGGCCATGCCTCATATGGTGAATATGGCTATTATGATATGGGTGCACAGGCGGCGTTGAGTCGGGACAACGTATCCGGCCGGCTGTCGGCAAGCCGGCGGTATTCTTCGGGCTATCTTGGAGGTAAAGATACTGATTTTGACATAAAGACAATAAATTATAAAGGGATGTTAAAAACCGGATCCAACACGTTTCGGCTGGGAATGGGGTTCACTGACAAAGATTTCGGGGCCTATAAATTTTACAGCGACACATTTCCGGATCAGCGGGAAAAGACGGAAACCTTTCTGCTGCACGGCAATGCCGAGCTTAAACTGGCAGATGTGGAAGTAACGCCCCGGATTCACTGGCGGCGCCATAAGGATGAATTTAAAATTAATGTCAACGGAGTATGGAACGTAAACGAGCACCGGACCGATGTTTTTGGCGCACAGGTAAACACTCTTATCATGTCCGGACTGGGATCCACATCAATCGGCGGACAAGTTGAACTTGAAGATATGGAAAGTTCCAGTATGGGGGATCACGATCGCAGTCGACAGGCTGTTTTTCTTGAACACCGGCTTTATCCTTGTGACCGGATGACCATGGGTGTGGGCGCTTCCGCGGTTCACTATACCTCCTGGGGCTGGAAGTACTGGCCGGGCGCGGACATGAGCATCGAATTGACAGACGGACTCACCTGGTTTGCCTCTTTTGAGAAATCTTTCAGGGTTCCCACGTATACGGAACTCTACTATGTGACTCCGGCAAATCAAGGGAATCCCGACCTTAAACCTGAAAAAGCCTGGACCGGCGAGACCGGACTGCGCTGGCTCACTGAAGGAATCACTGCGGATTTCAGCCTGTTTTATCGTGATTCGGAAGATGTTATCGATTGGTCGCGACGGCCCGGAGAAACGGTCTGGCAGGCAACAAACATTGCAACGGTCCGGACAAAGGGAGGGGAGGTGGGAGTTACGTTTTATCCGCAATCTTTTTTCAGCGCAAAATGGCTTTCATCTGTAGGCATCGCCTATACTTGCCTTGACTCGGACCGGGATACACAGGGGATGGAATCAAAATATGCTTTGGATTATCTGAGGCATCAGATCAACGGGTCTGTGGTGTTTACATGGCTTTCCTCATTGAAGCAAGTTATCAAGGCAAGGTATGGAAAACGCATGGTGGGTGAGAGGTATACGGTTGTTGATACTCGCCTGACCTATGCCCTTCCGAAATACGAACTCTTTCTTGAGGCCACAAATCTGTTTAACGAAGACTATATTGAATCCGGTTTTACCCCCATGCCCGACCGCTGGATAATTGGAGGCGTGAAGTTTAGGCGTGAAGTTTACCTGGGAGTAGAAGTTTGAAAAGGGCAAAAACATATTTTTCAGGTGTCAGGTGTCAGGTTTCAGGTGTCAGTGGGAACCGAGAGGACCAACAGCAATTATATGGATGTGGAGGATCTTGAGGTCTATAAAAATTAGAGATTATGGGTCGTTACAAAGAATGCATTCGTATGTTGAATGGATTAGAGAAAACATTGGATCGGAAAGTCCCGGAGCGAAAACGCTGCTGGCAGTTCGCTGGGGAACCGGCAGTGTATAGCGTAAATGATAAATCGTTGCCTAAGGGCTGCATGTCTCCTGACACCTGAAACCTGAAAGCTATAGGCTGACACCTGAAACCTGACACCTGAAAGCTGTAGGCTGACACCTGAAACCTGACACCTGAAACCAAAATTTTTAACATCAACTCCTCGGATTAAAGCTGACCTTGGCTATAAATTTATTATTTAGTGTCCATCCATAAATGAGGATTTTTGTTCAAGATCAAGGCATGCGAAAAAAATAACTGCAGGCATATAGTTGATATTCCGAGGATTATATTTTGAGCATAACGTAGAGATTGGGCAAAATGACCATTTCTGGATGGAAACTATTTGAGTTCAAACCGGATGGGAACCCTAACCCACATCTCAACTTTTTGTTGACCTCTCATTCCGGGCTCGAAGGTCCAGTTTTTTACCGAAGATTTCGCGGCCCTGTCCAGAATCGGGTATCCGCTGGAAAATAATACATGCAACTCAATGACATTTCCAACCGGACCCACCAGAACTCCAAGGACCACGTTACCCTGGAATCCTCTTCTTCTGGCCACTGCAGGATATTTGGGAGGCGGATTTGATCGATAAAGAGGTCTTGCTTCACGTATGATTTGTTTTTCAGACAGAGGTTCGCCCTCTGTGTCAGTCTCTTTAAAAACCGATTCTCCTTGAGCCTGTTCGGGCAGGTCAAAAGTTTTGGGACTTTCAACGGTTTTTTCAGGAATGGCTTTTGATAGGTCCTTTTCCGCTTTTTGGATAACCTCTTTAATGACTTTTTTGGGTTTGGGTTTAGGAAAAACTTTTGGCTTTTTTGTTATTTTTTTGGCATCAGGCTTTTTTATTGTTTTGATTTGAGGCTTTTTAACAGCAGCTTTGGGCGTGGTCATCCTGGGTTGCCTGGGGGCAAGGCTCATGTTCATAACGCTGAGTTTCGGCCTTTCACTGGATATTCTCTGGAGCCCGTCAAATTTCAATCCCAGAAGAAGTCCGTGTATACCCAAAGCGAGTATGGCTGCTAGTGTTATTCGTTTCACTGCTCGACATCTGCCTGAAGAGAAATTCGATGGATATCCGCCATTCTGATCTGGTCCAGCACCCGGAAAAGACTCTGGTATGAAAGGCTGCGCTCGGCAAAGAGCAATACGCCGGGATCGCTGCCGGCCCCGGTTTTTCGTTTCAAAACCGCTGCCAGATCGTTAAAGGCAATCTGTTCTTTGTCAACATATAGGGTTCCGTCGGATTTTGCCGTCACGGAAAGCACCAATGATTTATCTATGTTGGCGGATGAGGATGTGGGAAGCAAAATCGGCAACCCGCGATGCACCGCCATGGAAAGCATTGCATAGATGAAAAATACCAGGAGCAAAAACACGATGTCGATCAGGGGAAGCATTTCAATGCGGACTTTTTTGCTGGTTTGAAAATCAACTTTCATTTTTGATCCCTTTTTGATTCCCGTTATGGCTGACCAGTTTTTCATAGACGATTTCGAGACTTGTTGCATATTTTTCGATGGCAAGGGCAGACCTTTCAACCCGTGAATTAAAATAATTGTACGGAAAGACCGAAAGTATCGCGATTCCCAGGCCGGCTGCCGTGGTGGTCAGGGCCTGTGCGATTCCCGCAGTAACCACCTGAGGATGTTCGATGCCCGCCGAGCCCAGCGCTTCAAAGGAAAGAATGATCCCGATGACCGTGCCAAAAATACCCAGAAGCGGCGCCACGGTGATCATGGTGTCTATCACCCCCATATATTTGCGCATTCGCTTGATCTGTTCGGCAGCGGCCGATTCCATGGCTTTAACCATAGAAAATTCTCGATGAAGAATCCCGGTGATAAGAATTTTAATAATATAGTCTTTGGACGCCTGGGTCTTTATTCTTACTGACTCCCAGTCCCCGTTTTGGCACAGCTCAAGAACTTCATCCACGAGCGGTTTGTCCCGGCGCCTATCTATGCCGATCCAGAAAAAAATCCGTTCAATAATCACGGTCAATACAATGACGGAACAGGCCAGAAGCGGATACATGACCGGTCCTCCGCTGATAAATATGTCTATCATAATTTCATCCTTTAATTTTGTGCATTGTTACGATCTGTTGAGGCTAACTCCGTTCAAGACGGCATTCAACGCCATCTTCAGCACTACCGGCAGATCATCCATAAAAACAAGTTCCTTCATCTGTTCAATTTTCTTTCCCGCGATATCCTCTGCTATCAAACGGCACCACAGCTCATAGGTTGAAAGATCTTTAATCAATCCTTTTTCATAATTATCGCTTAATACCAAAGCAGATTCAATAAAGCCGGAATATCGGGGATTAAGAAGAATATCTTCAACCGCACCCAAAAGGGCGTTTTGTTTTGCAATACACTCACACGTCATGCCGGATATCATACGGTATATGCTTATGTTTCGTTCCATTAACCGCTGGAAGATATTGCGGGAAGCGGTGATTTTATTTTGTTTGCAAATGGCTTCCTGAACACCTTGGTATACCGCTGTTGCAATCAGTTCTCCCACCTTTGAATGGCCGCCGGAATTGTCGATTTCAACACCGGTTCCCTGGACAACGATCATATTATCCGTTCCGGTTCCAGTGGCTTGATGCAACGAAGAAGAATAGCTGCTTCTGATATCCAAATCCATTAATGCTGCGGTTTTAGCCTCTGTAGCGCTGATAATTGCCCGGGTCATGGCCCTGGGGCTGAGTTTCATGTTTGATAAAATGATAATATTGATGGTTGCGGGCTCATAGAATCTTCCTCTGTCTTTACACATTCTAACGGCATTTGACGTCACACCGGCGGTTACTATAGCGCATACCTCCATGTCTTTGAATTTTTCCCGCTTGACGGAAAGGTTATCCATATCCGCGCCGGTAAAAAGGAAACTGGCAGTTTTTTCTGATCTGCCGATGACCTGATATATTCTTTTTCTCATGCCCGTTAAACCGAATTTATGTTCAATTCCCCAGCAGGACGGGGGGGAGTAATGATTGCCCACAGATTCTATACCGTTTCGCTCTCCTTCAAGGGTTGAGACTAAAGACATGGGGCGCTTGAAATCAATAATCAGGGTTTTGTTTAAAAAATCATGGATGTGGCTGTATGAAATGCGCGCATGTTTTATGTAATCAAAATCAAGATTAAGACCGCGGGATTTGAATACCTGTTCTTCTAAAACATGATTCTCTTTCTTTGAAAACTCATCTTTATAAATTCTTGCAGAAAGCCATGAGACAAAATAGCCGGTATGGGTGGCGGCCCTGCAGGTCAGGTCGCAGGGGAAGTAATATATCTGTCTGTTTTTTACGGCATCCACATCTTTCCATCCCGGGCGATTAAAAAATCTTTTGGCGGTTTCCCTGTCATCACCACAGCCATAAATCACCTGGGGGTTAAATTTTATCCACTCTTGTTTGGTGATACCCACGATATCTCCGTTTTTAGCGAGTACCGGCGGAATACCGCCTGCGGCTTTGATCATTTCGTTTTGAAAAGAATCGTCTCCGGGCGTCATGACCGGGTCACCCCCCATGAGTCGCAACACCCTTTTCCTTTTTGAATCGGGTATTCTCTCCACTTTATCGGAAATAATCCGGAGTTGTGTTGTTATCTCATCAACTAATTTGCCGGCCTGTTTTTCTTTATTAAAGATTTTCCCCAGCAAACGGATGTTGTTGTAACTGTCGGCGATGGAATTTGTTTCAAGGTGGAACCGGGTTCACCGGGACAGCTGTCGTGATATGTGACAGCTTTTACCGTATCACCGGCACCGACCTTGAATAGTATTTCGGTGACGGAGGGTACTATTGATACAACTTTTTCCGGTTTTTTATTGATTGTAATCGTTTTTCCGCTGGAATCAACAAATGTTACGGGATAGGAAAGGGCAGGGGAAATTGTCCAAATGCTGACAAATAAAATAACAAACAGTAATCCGGCAGAGTTGACCAGTAATTGTTTTTTAATTTTCATTTAAAATACCTTCTTTCGGTAACTTCGCATAAAATTACCTTGTGAAATACCTTCCCATTCCGGCACATAACTCAAAGTCCCATTTTCCAATTTGTAAGCAATACCAATACGAAATAAGATACCGACAAAAAAATAATTTCTATTATAGTATGTCAATAGAAAAAAACAAATAGGTTGCATACAAAGGCCGGGCAGCCGTCCAAGCGGACAGGCTCCCGGCCATGAGTATTAATAATCATACCTCATTCCAATAAAGAAATTTCTTCCCGGCATGGGATAAACTTGAATGTACTCATAATCCTT
>JAFDEW010000283.1 GCA_019310125.1 Deltaproteobacteria bacterium
AACTATTATATAGCCCTCGGAACGGTCTACTGCATCAAACTCCCGTAAGCCTTTAAGCGAAATTCCAAGCCCCAAACCAGGCAAAAAGGTGCTCACCTCCGGACCTATGGCCCACACGCGATCATGGACGCTTTTATCCCAACTTACGTCCGAGCCACGGTCATCGGTCACTTGCCATTGGCAGTAGCCGGCCAGTCCGACATCCCAGTTTTTTGCCAGTGTCTTACCGATGCCCCATTCGAAGTGAAAGTCATTTCCCGGTTTGACATGGGATTCGCTTTTTTTGCTATGAATCTCATATCTGCTGAGAATTGAGCCCGACCAGGTTTTCTGGGTATCGAAATAATAGGTTCCACCAAGTGTAAGCATTCCGGTCCAGAAATCTTTCCCCGGTGACGCCGCCTTATTTTTATCGTATTTTCCCACCGGCAGATAAGCGGCAAGTCCAAAAGCCGCATCGTAACGGCCGCCATGCCAGGACAGAGCAAAGGGTTCAACACAAATATCGCCTAAACCGAACTCATTATCGCTGATTCCGGCGGAATCTATTTCGATGTCCGTGTAAATTAAGGGAATGGTGGTATCGACGGTGAAATCAGCCCCAAGGAATTTTATAGAGGTTACCCAAATAAATCGATGTGCACTGGCAAAAACGGTTACATCGAAACCCACATCCAGTTCATTGCCCTTATCGTTTGAGAGGCGATCAGCTTTGTACAACACGTTGTAGATTCTATAGTAGAAACCCGGACCAGGCACCGTTGCTGCTTTTATTCCCTCTACACCACTGACATAGTGTCCTGTTTCGCCTGCATTGCCGGTTCCCCAAAGCATGCCCAATAACGTAGCTCCGATCAACAGTCTTTTAAAAAAGCGCTTCATTAAATACCCTTTTTTCCGCTCCGATTCAATATTTGCTCGTGCCGTTGCGATCCGTCGACTAAATCTTTTCCAGAAGTGCTTTAAGGTTTTCCTTCCCGGCATGCGGGTCTCGATTCTGGGCCTGTACCCATTGCCACAATTTATCCATTGCCTGTCCTGAATCGATGATGTCACGAGCCTTTTCTACCCCTTTCTGTAACGTGTCCACTTCTTCCGTTACATAGAAAATGGGTGCCGTATTCAGGCAAATCGTCTCGTACAACGGGCCTTTGTCCATGCCGGTGAACACCCTTAAAAGCCTGTGGGCTTCTTCTCGCGGATCGTTTCTTGCTGCAATGTCTTTCAATGTGATTGTATTCATCAGACCCAAAGAGTTGGGATCGACGGTATAATGCACGATGTTGCCGTCCGGTTTCAACTCTGCAACATAACTTTTTCCCACTGGAGACAGCTCGTCTATTCCTCCAATCCCGTTTCCTGAGGTACCATGAAACACCAGGGCTCTCTTGAAGCCGATTTCTTTCATGGTTTGAATCACCGGACCAATCATTTCTTTTGCATAGACACCTCTGACGCCGAGCCTTGGATTTGCCGGGTTTGCAAGAGATGCCGCGATATTTAATATACTGCCAAAACTTATCTGGGAGAGAATCCTGAACAATGCCTGCGGATGGGTATTGGAGCTCATTCCGTTAAAGAGTCCGATTCCCGTCTTTTCAATACTTTCCTTAACCATGTCGGATGGACACTCCACATCCACACCAAGCGTTTCGCAGAGATCCACGGTTCCGCACCGGGATGTAATCGCTCTCGCGCCATGCCTGGCAAGACACGTACCACCGGCTGCAGCAACGATAGCAGAACATGTGCTGATGTTGAAAGTTTTGAAACTATCCATCCCGGTGCCGCAATTGTCCACAAGGGGCTTTTCAGTATTGGGTGACACTTTTACCGTATCCAGGTCGTAAATGGCCTGCCATGCTCCTGCAATTTCTCCCGGGTCGGGGCCTTTGGCGGTGATGGCCGCAAGAAATGCTCCCTGATGAATTTCCGGTTGCTCTCCTAAAAGAATTTCCGAAAAAAGATCTCTGGTTTGTTCCCGTGTGAGATTTTCTCCTGCAATCAGAAGATTTATCGAATTTCCAAAGTTTTTGATTTTATTTTCCATTGGTTACCTCTAAAACTGATTTTAAAACCCTGTTGGTTTTTGTGTCCTCTATTCCTTGTTCAATGGTTTCCAGAGTAACGCTGTGGATCGCAAACTTGTATGACGGCCACATGTTGAATGTCATCAAATTGATCGCCTCTTTATTTTGTCGGGCCGTGCATCCATATGCTCCTGAGATAACAATTTCCTTGTAGTGGATGGTATTGGAATCTAATCGTAGTTGAGAGATTGGGGGGAGGGTACTGCTGAAAATCGATATCCGGCCGCAAGGGGCCAGTAAATTTATCACTGTCTCATCCGGTGCCACCTGGGAGCAAGCAAAGATGACAACATCAACGCCTTTACCGTCTGTAACTTCCACCACAGATTGGTAAAGATTTTCCTCTAACGGATTTACGACGTAATCCGCCCAAATATTTTGGGCGGTTGTCCTGCGGTACTCCAGGGTTTCACTGATGATGACGGTTTGAGCCCTCCTGGACTTAGCCACCAATGCATGAAGAAGGCCCAGCGGACCTGCGCCGATAATTAAAACCGTATCATGAGAGCGGACACCGGCTTTTTCCTGCGCATTGATACAGCAGGCAAGGGGTTCGCCTAATGCGGCATCTTCGAAAGAGACATTTTCAGGAAGAAGTGTCAGCGCGCCGATAATCGGACCGCTCAACGGAATGCTTATATACTGGGCAAAACCGCCGTCATGTGAAAATCCCAATATTTCACGGTGCTCGCACTGGTTATCCATGCCACGCCGGCAGGCAAGACACTCACCGCATCGAAGTCCGGGGGCCACCTGAACCCTGTCTCCGGGTTTAAATTGAGGGTTTTGGCTTTCACTTACGATGCCCGCAATTTCATGGCCAAGGATCCTGGGATAGTTCAGCGCCCGATGTCCGCTCGTCACCATCTTTGCATCGGAAGAGCAAATTCCGCACGCTTTAACTTCTACCAGTACCCCGCCGGGCGGGCACTCCGGAGTTCGCGTCTCTCTTATTTCCAATTTTCCGGGTTGGATAAGGATTGCTGCTTTCATAACAAAAAAAATCCTCAAGCGGTTACCGCTTGAGGATTTACCTTTTCCTCAACGCCAAACAAAATGGCAGGTCTTCTGACTCCCCCGCCCTTTTAGCTGCCTTCCCATACTGATGCTTCAATACAGTGGCATTGTCATGCTAAAAGAGGTCTCTTTTTCCAAAGGGAAAAGAGCGGGGATACAGCGGCGGGTCCGTACCGGATTTTTACCGGTTTCCCTATTATGCCCAAAGGGCCACCATTAAGTTGTGTTATATATTTTTGAGCCTATTTAAATCCATCACGGATTATTGTCAAGATATTTATTTTTACCGAAAAAAGTGTTATTTTATTTTAATTGGTTTTGTTCGGATTCTTAGTAACACAAACAAATACTTTAAAATGCTTTAAGCAAATTACAATAAAAGAGTGGTAGTATTTTGTCTACTACCAGAACTTATTGAGAAATTACTTAATTATTGGGGACCGGAGGGGACTTGTTGAAAGGTTGAAAAATAAGCAGAACACTTATGGCAATTGTCAGAAAATTAAAGCCATATTGTGACCATACATATTATATTATTCGGATAACATTGAGCCTTATAGGTATCCTCAATGTCCAAAGAATGCAATGGCTGAAGATACGATTTGGTTGCTATTAAACGATGATTTGAGTAACATTAGGTTATATCCAAGATGAATGGTTCAAATTTTAAAGAGGCCAAAGCCGAATTCTTAAAAGACTCTACGCTAACAATTATTGCTGCCTGGTCAATAAGATAAAGCATCAAAAAATTGACTTCTTTGGAAAGGAGTGGTAGACATCATTTTTTTAAAGGTTACTCAACACAATACGCAGACTGAAAACAGATTTACAACCTCAATCGAAGAAAATGAAAGGTCTGGTCGTATGAACACACCCGCACTTTTATCTGGTTTAGGCAGCAGCGGAGCGGCAGCGCTCATGTTTCGAATGGCCAAAAAGGAGTTGGTCAACAAAAAACAGGCCGCCAAATTGA
>JAFDEW010000284.1 GCA_019310125.1 Deltaproteobacteria bacterium
CTGATTTTAACTTTGCGACGAATTTTCGCTCAAAAGATCGCCGAGAATCTTCATTGCCCGTTATTCCAATTACAAGAATATTAGATGCGGGCTTTCCTGTATAGGCCTCATTTATTTGCTTGTGGGTGAGTTCGGTCCCAGCGCAAGAAATAATCAGAAAAACAAAAGAAAACAAATAGACAACCCATTTAGCAGAACTTTTTTTCATTAAATTCCTCCTAACCGTAAACGAGCCTTATCATAGACTGTTCTTGTCATATTGGATAATGGCCAATACAAATTTATAATAGTAGCATACAATAGTTAATGTTGATTCTAAGAATTATAGAGAATCATCATATTTCGCTTCGCCTAAAAACCTAAAAATTACACATATCATTACATTAGATGAAACAAATGCGGGAAACTGGTTTCCCCTTTTGCAAAAACTCCATCACAGCGTTACTATTAATTACGAATTAACTGACAAAGGCTGTAGAACCAAACAATTCTCTTGGATCTAAGATGCTGATTTCGCATCCTTAACCACATGAGATATCAGGGCAGTAGGTGCTGGCGAGATTTCAACTTTTTGTATATTGTTCATTGGGATGATAATAAGCTTTCCATCCAACTCGATTCCGAGGTAGTTAGCGTTCATACTGCGTTCGATTCTGCTTCCTGCATTCCTCACTCTATCATCGGTTGCCTCAATTTTAAATATAACCGGATCTCCTGAAACAAGATGTATGGAAATAGTTACATCAGATGGATTTTGCATATCTTCCTCCTTTAAAATTAATCATAAGATTCAAACATACCCATAAGCCACGCTATTGAAGATTTGAGACCCGAATCATCACCTCGATTTTAGGTTTTTATTTTGACATAGCTTGCCAACGCCTTGAATTCTTGAAACTAATAGATATCAAACTTGGACTGTAAATATCAAGTCCTTTTTATTTTTCAGATATTCCGTTGTTACATCAGCACCATTATTTGTTGTGATCTGTTGAGAAGATCTCACGAAAATCCGGCTTTTCAAAACCTTTGTGATCTTGCCAAAACCGCAACCCAAGTTTAATCAACTTCGATTACATATATCGTATTTTTTACAAAAATGCAAAAAAGGCAAACGCCGAAAAAGGATTTGCCCATTATAAGAAAAACTATATCACAAAAATTTTGAAGCTCTGATATTTACGTTTTCATTGCAGTAACATGCAATCGGGACTCGTTACATGTTCGTTGGAGGTATCGCAGGTTTCACAGTAAATATCATCATCACAATATGCTGTGTGTTCATACTAACAAGAAAAGCGTGGACTTTAAATTTCAGTCCACGCTTTTCCATTCGATAAGCTGGAGTGGATATAGAGAGCTGAGGTTCCTATTATAGATAATCATATAATAATTCTTCCCAGCTATTCTTTTTATTGCGCTATTCTAAGCCCATAACAACACTTTCAACCCGCCTGTTTTGCTGGCGTCCCTCTTCTGTGGTGTTGTCGGCCACCGGATCTTTTTTTCCGTACCACTGGGTGATAATTCTACCGATATTAATACCAGAGTATTGGGTCAGATAACCTTGAACCTTTTCGGCCCTGCGTCTGGCAAGCCGCAGGTTGTATTCTTCAGAACCGGTAATATCGGTATACCCTGAAAGAACAACATACGTTTTGGGATGCTCTCGCAAGAAATCCCCCAGTTTATTCAGTTCCTCATAGGACGCAGACGGTACGGCTGAACTGTTGAAATCAAACTGGATATTGTTAACCTTAAAACCAACGATATAATCAATGGTTTCAATGGTTTCAATGGTTTCAACATCGATTTCGAAAAGGGCTCCGGTCAAGTATTCCGGTCTCCCCAGCAAATAATCGAATGGAACGACCCGAGAGCATTCGTTAATCGATGCCACAGCTTTCAATATTTCTTTTTGCTGTGCACCCTTGGCGGTGTTTATAACATAAAAGCAAACATTATACTTGTCAGCAAGTCCTTTTGCTATTTCCACCGGCTTCCTGGATCCCGGCATATCACTATAAGAACCATCGGTGAATAAAAACACCACAGTTCGTCCGGAAAGGCTCGACAGTACGCCATCCAATTTAAGAAGTCCATGCTGTAGTAAGGTTGCTCCCGATCCCTTTGCCGGCAGTTGATCAAGGGCAGCAGCCACTTTCTCTCGGTCATATTTCTGCAACATGTAAATTGGTTTAAAATTTGAGAGCAAATACAATCCGGCATTATATCCCAAATCCGGTAGAGTTTTGTTTTTTTCTTTGAGAATTTCCTTGGCCGCTTCTAACTTTGACATACCGGTGTTCAGGTATGGTTCATTCATGGAGCTGGATGTATCAAACAATACAATAAAATTGTCCGCTGTTTTTACAAGATTGGTTTGTTCTGTGACAATTGTAACCGTATCTTGTTTCATCACCTTTTCAGCGGCCATGACATGGAGCGCAGTAAAGCCGAGAAAAACCAGACCTAACGCACCTAAAATTACAAATAACTTTTTCATTGACGCACCTCCCTTTGTTTGTTTTTTTGATAGAGTTGGTTTATTTTTTTTAGTTTGGTATACTTGGATCTCTCGAGGGTCAGGTTGATTGTGGGCACTTAAATTCCATCTTGATAAACCTTGTCGAGAAAAAAATACAAATGTACCCAGGAAAATAGGCGATGATTTCTTCGGTTAGATAATTACTTTTAGCGTATGGGCCCATACCAAGCGTTTACTCTTTTCTATGGGCCCGCATACGGCTAAGCTCTATTTTTATTTCTTCGGTTTGAAAGTGAATTTCTGGCCGCCAATTGACGCCTCGTACATCAGTCCGCCTTTGGCGTGAACGAACACGACCATTCCTTTATGGTAGTTTGTTTTAGCCTGTGCACCGGTGGCAGGACCGGCACTTGCTCCAGCAGAGGCTCCTTCGGTACCAGCCTTTGCTTGGACGCCGGCTGTGATCGCAACAGCCGAAGCCGTTGCATCAAACTCGAAATTTCCGCTGGTAAATTCGTCATAGGCTCGCTTGTCTTCAAAAAATATCATCTGACTGAAGGCTTGACCTCCCAACTGAAAACCTATGGACCCTTTTACCAAAGAAGTCTGGCCGGTAACCTTGCCACCCTTGTAGACCTGGCCCGTTCCGTACGAACCTCCGATAACGAAGCCGGCTTTGCCGATGGTCGGAAAAACCGCATATCCATAAGCGTTCTTAAAAAATGGCTGAACCGCTTCAGACTTCTTGAAGACGTTAATGGTATCGTTAAACTTGTCGGCATGTGCCGGATTGGACAGAATCAATGCCGATACAACTACAATCAACAAAACTGAAAAACGATAGTTTTTTTTCATACATCCTCCTTTCATCTATTAAGTGATTAACGTTTTTAAAAAACAGGCTGTCCTGAAAATCATCCAAGATCATGAATTAAAACCACTTGAGATTTTTATGACCCGATAATGTGAATCAACAACAGCAACAACCATGCCATCATAGCAAAATTGTATAACTATCAGTTATCCTTTAATAATAAATCTAAATCAATCAAACATGTGTATCGCAATTAGTATTTAATGAAACACTTTTGTCTCGTAAAACAGCGATTCTCAACACTTATTTTAACATGAAACTCATTTTAATTTTCGCTTATAGAAAAAGGTGGGGAAGATGAGGATTGTTTTTAATGAATCTATGTTGGCCAACATTTAGCACATTTTTAGTAGCGCTCAATAATTCAAATTGAAACCTCGGATTTGTCAAAATTGCTCAGTCCTTACAAATTGAGCGGGTCAATTATTTTTGGTTCGCCTTGAAGCTTTCAAACTTTTGATATTTAGGATTGCCTTATTTTGCCATGATGTGAAATCCGCCAATTTGACATGTATCAAATTTGAACTGTAAATATCAAGCCAAGACTGATTTTAAGATATCGTTTTCTGATCTCAGATCTGGCATTTGCGGTGATATATTGAGACTACCTCACGAAAATGGATCATTTAAAAGCGTGTGCTTTCTTGTCAAGACAACAGGTCCAAGCATCTCTATTTTAAGTACATATATCTTATTTCTTACGGAA
>JAFDEW010000532.1 GCA_019310125.1 Deltaproteobacteria bacterium
TTTGTATCCCTTTAACAGCTTCTCTTTGACACCAGGTTCACCAGCTGCAGCGACCAGAGTCGGCATCCAGTCTTCCATGGAGAAGATGTCATTGATAACCGTACCCGGCTTAACCGTGCCAGGCCATCTGACCATCATCGGAACTCTAAAGCCACCTTCCCAGGTGGTACCTTTTTCACCACGGAAGGGGATTGTTCCACCATCAGGCCAGGTAAACTTTTCCGCGCCATTGTCAGTACTGAAGATAACGATGGTATTATCGGCAATACCAAGCTTATCAAGTTTGGCAAGCAGGGCACCAACTCCATCGTCGAGTTCCATCATGCCATCTGCATACATGCCGTATCCAGACTTGCCCTTATACTTTTCACTCAGGTGTGTCCAGACATGCATGCGAGTGGAATTATGCCAGACAAAGAAGGGTTTGCCAGCCTTATGGGCTTTGTCAATAAAGTCAAGACTACCATTCAAAAACTCGGTGTCAGCAGTTTCCATGCGTTTTGAGGTCAATGGACCGGTGTCTTCGATCTTACCATCTGCAGTGACTTTCAACACACCTCTGGGAGCAAATTTTTTATGAAATTCAGGATCTTTGGGATAGAATTCACTTTCCGGCTCTTCTTCTGCATTCAAGTGATACAGGTTACCGAAGAACTCATCGAAACCATGGGCGGTGGGCAGATGTTCATCCCGGTCGCCCAGATGATTCTTGCCGAATTGTCCGGAGACATAGCCCTGGTTCTTCAGCAATTCCGCTATGGTCGGATCCTTATCCATAATCCCCTGTTTTGCGCCTGGCATACCAATGGTCAACAGACCCGTACGGAAAGGGTGTTGGCCAAGAATAAATGAGGCTCGACCGGCAGTACAACTCTGCTGAGCATAGGCGTCAGTAAAAATGGCACCCTCCTTGGCTATACGATCAATGTTGGGAGTTTTCCCTCCCATCATTCCCCGGTGATAAGCGCTGATGTTATAAGCGCTGATGTTATACATCCCAATGTCATCGCCCCAGATCACCAGAATGTTGGGCTTCTTTGCCGCTGCTGCTGGATTGACAGCCCACGTCATGGCGACGAACACAGCCAGCGCAAACGGTACAAATCTCATTTTTTTGACCATCTTTTGTTCCTCCTTTTTCCTGTTATGCTGTTATAGTTTAATCAGCCTAAATTAAGTCCCTGGGCTAAGGTCTTCCGTATTTCAGGGACCTCTTTCTCGTCGAAGGGTTTCCATTTTCGATCGGTACGATATCAGTTCACCCTCTGACATTTCATCGGGAAACTGCAGATCAACCTGGGTTAAAAAATCGAAAATATTGTTGACGTGAAGAGCCAACTCGAGCATCTTCGTCTTGGTACCCAGTTCCAATTTGATTTTACCCAGCATGAGGTCCGTGACAAATTCGCGTTCTTTTCTTAAAATTTTTTTCCATGTCTCCGGTGTGGCCGCTATCAGATATTCGGCCTCTTGAAAAGCTTCGTCTTCTATGAAAAAATTCAGCGTCTTAAGTTCACCCTTGTCAAAAAAGGCCCCAAAGATGATATCTTCTCTGATGCCCCAATCCGGATCGGATTTAACACGACAACAAATCTTTGCCGTAAGCTTTTTCAGCTTATCTTTGCCGTCTGGGCTCGCTCTATAAATTCGTGCACTTTCTTCCAGCCATTCCGGTGTACAAAACTGATGCGTAGTCATCGTTATCCTCCGCGACTGAGTTTTTGTACCACATCGTGTTACCAACTTTAAAAGCAAAAGGCATGCCAAATTCTGATAAAATTAAATATGAAGCTATATTAAGTGGTTATGAAGAAATAGATCACGAGGCGGCTATCTGGCCATTGGGGCGATAGACTGCCAATTACGGCAGTACATCGCTTATAATATATGTATCTTTATGATATTACAAGAATTTGTTCGTATGACATATATGGCAGTTATGCTGCCACTATAGGCCATGTCTCTTTATTTTTCTGTAGAATGTGCGCGGTGGGAGTTCAAGACTGGCAGCAGCCTTTTCCCGGTGCCACTGATTGGCT
>JAFDEW010000042.1 GCA_019310125.1 Deltaproteobacteria bacterium
AGGTCATCTTACCCTGGGAAGGATAAAGTCTGAAATCGATCCAAAAACATTAAATGATGTATTGAAAGAAGTTACTCAGTTTGAATCCGAACGTTTTTTTGCCGACAGGATTATTTTATATAAAAGTGACCTGAAACCCAAGGGAGCGGTGTATACTAAACTTATAGAGACATATTTGACGGCTTCGTAAAAAGCCCAACTTCTGCGTTGTGCTGCATTTCGTAATCATTCAACGTACGAAAAGTACGCCTCATGATTACAAAATTTGCACGCCTTGAATTTGAACTTTTTACAAAACCGTCTAAATCGGACTTTCGTACGAAAAGTACGCCTCATGATTACAAAATTTGCACGCCTTGAATTTGAACTTTTTACGAAACCGTCTAAATCGAACTTTTTACCAGTTCATCATATTTGATGGTCTCGTAAAAACTAAAAAAACGCCTTTTAACTAGAGCTTTAAGTTTTAGGATTTAACTGTTTGTTAAAACAAGTAGAAATAGTTTCATAAAATTTAAATATTATCACCTAAAACGTGATGAACTCGACGGTGTAAATACAGATAAATCATGTGTGGAAAAATCTAAATTGACCACCATATGCGGGTGGATAAGGAGGAGATCATGAGCATATCTCCGGACAAGGAAAAGGCGGTGGAAACCGCCATGATGCAGATAGAGCGACAGTTCGGCAAGGGGGCTATTATGAAGCTGGGGGGCAGCCCTATTGTCGATGTGCCGGTGATATCAACCGGCTCCCTTGCTCTTGATAAAGCGCTGGGTATCGGGGGACTTCCTAGAGGAAGGGTTATTGAGATTTTCGGTCCGGAATCGTCAGGGAAAACCACCCTTGCACTTCACGCGGTTTCCGAGGCCCAGAAACAGGGGGGCATTGTGGCATTTGTTGATGCAGAGCATGCCCTGGATATTTCGTATGCCAAGAAACTCGGTGTGGATTGTGACGAGCTTCTGGTGGCCCAGCCCGATACCGGGGAACAGGCCCTGGAAATTACGGATATGCTGGTCAGAAGCGGTGCAATAGATATTGTTGTGATAGACTCGGTTGCCGCACTGGTTCCAAGGGCGGAAATAGAAGGAGAGATGGGAGATTCCCACATGGGGCTTCAGGCCAGGCTCATGTCCCAGGCACTGAGAAAGCTCACCGGCACCATCAGCAAAACAATGACGTCGGTTATTTTCATTAACCAGATCCGTATGAAAATCGGTGTGGTATTCGGCAACCCTGAAACCACAACCGGAGGAAATGCACTGAAATTCTATTCGTCAGTCAGGCTCGATATCCGGCGGATCGGAGCGATCAAGGATGGGCAGGAAGTTATAGGGAACCGGACCCGGGTGCGTGTGGTTAAAAACAAGATGGCCCCGCCGTTTACGGATGCTGAATTCGACATCATATACAGTCAAGGCATATCCCAGACCGGAGATCTTATCGATACCGGCGTGGCCGCCGGAGTTATCGATAAAAGCGGTTCCTGGTATTCATATGACGGGGAGCGGATCGGGCAGGGACGCCAAAACGTAAAAAGTTTTTTAGAAAATAATCCGGATATATACAATTCGGCGTTAATAAAAGTCAAGAAGGCTTTGGGCTTTTCAAAAAACAAGGACGAAAAGGATCGGGATGATTCATCATTAGAGACCCCCAAAGCCTAACATGGAGTGATTTATGACAGGAAACGAAATCCGCAGAAAATTTCTTGATTATTTTGAAAAACATAATCATCAGATTGTAAGAAGCTCATCTCTGGTTCCTTCCGACGACCCTACTCTGCTATTTGTCAATGCAGGCATGGTCCAGTTTAAACGGGCGTTTCTTGGAGAGGAAAAGAGAGCCTATGTAAAGGCGGCAACCTCCCAGAAATGCGTGCGGGCCGGAGGCAAGCATAACGATCTGGAAAATGTCGGATATACCGCAAGGCACCATACATTTTTCGAGATGCTGGGGAACTTTTCATTAGACAAGCTATGGGTTTCGATTTTTCTTGATGATGACGAAGCCCATGACCTCTGGAACAGAAATATCGGTGTGCCGGAAAACCGGATTTTGCGGTTCGGCGAAGCGGACAACTTCTGGGCCATGGGGGATACGGGTCCGTGCGGTCCCTGCAGTGAAATTCATATGGACCGGGGAGAGGAATTTGGCTGCGGAAAGCCGGATTGCAAGGTCGGATGTGATTGTGATCGTTTCTTAGAGATATGGAATCTGGTTTTCATGCAGTTCGATCGCGATGCTTCCGGAAAGCTGACCCCCCTTCCAAAACCGAGCATTGATACCGGGCTTGGGCTGGAACGGCTGATCTCCATCATACAGGATGTGCCTACCAATTATGATATCGATCTGATTCTGCCCATCATAAACAAGGTGGAGGATCTTTCCGAAAAGCGGCTCGGAGAGTCTCGTGACGCGGATGTGGCCATGAAAGTCATTGCCGATCACAGCAGGGCCGCATCATTTTTGATCGGCGACGGAGTTCTTCCTTCCAATGAAGGCAGAGGATATGTGTTGCGCCGTATTATGCGGAGAGCGATCCGATACGGACGAAATATCGGCCTGACGCGACCCTTTCTTCATGAAACCGCCCGTGTTGTTTTTGATATTATGAAACCAGAATATCCCGATCTTTCCGAGGCCTCGGCATTTATTACCAATGTCATTAAAAACGAAGAAATCCGGTTTTCGGAAACACTGGATCATGGCCTTAAGATTTTGAACGACGGTCTTGCGGATCTAAAGGCCAAAGGTCAAACCCAAGTGTCTGGGGATTTAATATTTAAGCTCTATGACACCTTTGGATTTCCCGTGGATATTGTCCAAGATGTGGTCAGAGATGAAAAATTGTCGCTTGATATGGAAGGATTTGACCGATATATGGCAGCGCAGCGTAAACGGTCGAGATCCGTGGCCGCATTTGCTGAAATCAGCAATGCGTATAAAAACCTCTCGGCCGCAGGCATGATGCCGGAGTTTGTGGGTTACGATAAGATATCCTGTGAATCAAAGGTGCTTGTACTGGTAGAAGACGGCAGGGAGACTCGGTCGGCGTCCACAGATCAAACGGTTGAAGTCGTGGTGGAAGTCACGCCGTTTTACGGTGAAGCCGGTGGGCAGGCCGGGGATACCGGAAAGATTACCGGTGATGATCTTGATATGGAAATCTCGGACACCATCAAGGATCCCACGGGGCTTATTATCCACAAAGGTAAAATCATTTCAGGACGTATTGAAAAAGGGGAAACCGTAACGCTTACCGTTGATCAGTCTAAGCGGGATGCTACAAGATGCAATCACACGGCCACCCATATCCTCCATTTTGCCCTGCGAAAAATACTGGGGGATCATGTCAAACAGGCCGGTTCCCTGGTGGCGCCGGACAGACTTCGTTTCGATTTTACCCATTTTTCCCAAACCGATTCGGAAACTCTGGATAAAATTGAAACTTTAGTGAATCAAAAAATACGTCAAAATATACCTGTCCGGATGGTTGAGATGGATGCGGAAGAAGCATTTAAAAGCGATGCAACCGCACTCTTTGAAGAAAAATACGGTGACCGTGTCAGGGTCATTTCCATGAACGATTTCAGCAAAGAGCTGTGCGGAGGGACACATACGGATATGACCGGCAATATCGGTTTTTTCAAAATTACCGGCGAATCGAGTGTGGCTTCGGGCATACGGCGTATTGAGGCGTTGACCGGTGCCGCCGCCGTCGAATATATTCAAAAAAATTCAAAGATCATACATGACTCCGCCAGGTTGCTCAAAGAAAATCCTGAAGCGGTTCCCCAGAGAATTAAGAAAATATTGTCTGCTCAGAAGTCCCTGGAAAAAGAGCTGGAACAATTAAAAGCAAATATTGCAATGCGTTCGGCAGACTGGACCGAGGAAGATATTAAATCCGTCAACGATATAAAAGTACTGGCTAAAAAGGTTACGGTGGGCACGCCGGCCGAGCTCAGAGATCTGGCCGACAGGTTTAAAGAAAAGATAAAAACGGGCATCGTTGTCCTTGGCAGCTCGGCAGATTCCAAGGTGTTTTTGATCGTTGTGGTTACCAAAGATTTGACGGACCGGTTTCATGCCGGGAAAATTATTAAGGAAGTGGCTTCGGTTGTGGGCGGCGGCGGCGGGGGCAGGCCGGATATGGCACAGGCCGGCGGAACAAAACCGGAACATCTGGATCAGGCTCTTGAAAAGGTTTATGAGGTGGTGGGAAGTCGTTTACATAAAAATTAAATCGGGCCGCTGCAGGTATCTTTTCACGGGCTTTAAACGATTTTTATCAACTCTGAAAACAATCTCCGGACTTTCTTTTTTTTCAAGAAGCGATGTTATCAAGGTTTTATTCTCAAGTTGACTAAATAAACTTTCCATCTCCTGACGGGTGTCCAAGCGGGTAACTTTATCCATGATACCGTCGAAAAAGCCGATTGTTTTTAACTTTTCATACAGATGTCGGTGGTAGTTTTCTGCGGAAAATGACTTGCTTTTCAGACCGGATTTTTTCAACTGTTTGACCAGCGGTTTGGTGTCGATAATAAAACAAGGAATTTCTAAAAGAAAATACCAGGAAAGGGCTTCTTCCCTGGTGCTCATTTTTTTGAGTTCCTTCAGCGCTTGGCTTCTTTGGTCCGAAACGGCAATCTTGCTTTTTAAGCATGGGATTTTTTTAAAGACCGGACGTTTGGCAAGCTCCGGCAGAACTCCCGCGATCTGATGGTACTCGGGAAAAAAGACGCAATCGAACGGCTTGAAACTGTGAACCCCGCAGCGAGCCTTTTGAAGAAAAGGGCACGGCCTTTCAAGTTTTATCAATAAGTTCAGATAGCGGGGATTGAGTTCGTTGCATTGGAACCCGAAGCGGCAGTGATTTAAAAACAGGCTGGAAACAGGAGTATTTAACGCCAAACTCAGTCTTATCAAATCAAATAAGCTTACGCTGACAAAAACTTCGGTCATCCGACAGCAGGGTGCATCACAATCTTCCGGACACAGCATATTACGTTCTGTTGCGGCAAGGTCGGCCTGATATTGAAAGTAACGTTCCAGCATCATCAAAATCGTTTTGTTTTGGCCTGAAAAACTTGGTCCTTTGGGCCAGGCCAGAGATCTCCGGCTCTACCTTGGAGTTTGGTGTCTTAAATCACAAATCCCAAGCACCAAATTACAAATAAATCTCAAATTCCAAATTGCAAATTCCAAACCGGTTCAACGCGTAGCGCAGGCGCAGGCGCAGGCGCAGGCGCAGGCGCTTGCGCTGCGTGAGCGACTGTTTTTTTGTTTGGGATTTTGAATTTCGGTCACGCGCAGCGCAGGCGCTTGCGCCGCGTGTTGTTATTTGTTTGTTTTTTGGGATTTGTTATTTGGAATTTCAATAATCAATGAACTTTTAATAAAGCAAATCCCCTCTGGGGACAACCAAAGCCTGGTCCTTTGGGCCAGGATTCTTTACTAAACGGTTTGGTTATGCCCCGCCTTTTAGCACATCAATCATGGAAAAGACTTTTCCTTTAGATCCTTGTTTTATCTGTTTATCCAGATACATCAGCGCATCAAGGGTTCCCATGGCATACACATCCCGGCCGTTGACATTGTGAGTGAATTCAAGATGAACCGTCTTGTCTTTTGAATCCAGACGGTACGTGTGCCATCCATGTCCTGACAGGTATTCTTCGGGGATGCCCATGACATTTTTCTGGATTTCCGGATCACGCTCTTTGGTGATGTCCTCTTCGGCAAAAGGTAATCCCAGGCTGTTGAAATAGCGTACCATCGCCTTGGCGGTTCCGCTGGTATCGGCTTTTCCTTTCTGATGGCTTTCTTTAATTTCAAAAGAATACCCTTTAAAAAGATCCGGGAATGTTTTTGCGGCATATTCCATCATGGCCTGGAACCCCACGATTTGTTTGGCCATATTTGGTGCGATTACCGCGGAGATGGGAGAAGCTTTGACGGTATCTTCAAGGAGATTTCGGTCGCCGCCGGTTGTTCCCATGACAAAAGGGAGGCCGTGTTTGCAATAAAACTCGGCATTACCGTTTACTGCCGGAGGAAGAGAAAAGTCCACAATGAGAAAAAGACCTTCCTTTTCTTTAATGGTCGATATGGCCTGATCCCTGTCCTTGGGTAGAATGAGGAGGATAGAAACGGAATCTATGACGGTCTGGGTTTCGGTAATTTCAGGTCCGGTCAGCGATTGTGGAATTACTTCAAACCGGCTGTCGGCAAGTGCATGACGGGCGACATTGGAAGCCATATTTCCGGGCAGGCCGTTTACCATAATTTTTATTTTATTCATTTTGTACCTCCTATTTTTTTTACAAGTGATTCTAATTTTGGAAATTCTCTGTTTTTAAAAGCCGAAAGGTTATGCGTTAATGTTTTTATAGCATGAGGGATATATTTTTCAAAGTATCTTTTTCCTTTGATTCGGCTAAGATAAGCAAAGGCCCCCAGTATCTGAAGGTTTCTTGTGATGCTGCAATATTTATAACCGGAAAGAAAATCGTCCGGATCCACGTTCAGAACGGATGAAAGCGTTTGAACGGAAAAATTAAGGAGCAGGTTCCGCACCCGAAAAGACAATTCAACATAGGGATCCATGAGCAAAGAGGCAAGGTCGTACTGGATCGGCCCCAATCGTCCCCCTTGAAAATCAATAAAATAAAAACGGTTATTTTTTACCATGATGTTTCGTGACTGCATATCCCGGTGCATAAATCCGTTGACGGAAAATTCAAGGGCTCTGTCCGCAAGCGATCTGAATTCATTCTCAAGATCTTTAAAGCTGATATCCATTTCAAGGTAGTTCCTTAAGAAAGCATCCACAAAATACCGGCATTCTTTTTCGAGAATAAGATCCTGGTCGTAATGTGAGGTTTGATATGTCCAGACCGGATCAAAGTCCTTTGCACCGCTTAGGCAGAGGTTTCCGAGAAGGCCGATGACCGATTTGTAGTAGGAGATAATCTCGTCCGGGTTTTCCGTGTTCAGAACAAGGGCCTGAAGATTTACATCCCCCAGATCTTCCATGAATACAAGGCCTGAAAAAGTATCATAAAGATATATTTCCGGCACCGGGATATCTTTATCATGCAAATGCCGGCCAATGGCAACAAATGAGTCTACTTCGCTGGTGGATGGGTTTTTTCTGATGCCGTGATCTGCCATGACCAGTGATCTGTTTCCCGAGGTCAGCCGGTACCAGTTTCTGTCAGACCCGTCCCCTTGGAGTCGGGCACGAAAAATCTTTTTATGCACCCCACTCGGGAAGGCGAGTTTGAACGCTTCCGGGGCCATGTGTTCGAAAACCACCTTGCTGTAGCTTTCCGGGGACCCAACATCTTTCCAATAGTATTCCTTTGAAATAAAAGCGCATATTTTTTTGTTTTCCGATATCAGTTCCCGGTATATATCAATGCTGTTTGAAAATATATTATCGGGTATTCGTTCTATAACCTGTGGGTCCAGAACCTGTATACCGGTGAAGGTGAGCCTTCCGGTTTCTCCGGGCCGGTAACTATTCGATCCTGAATCAGGGCGGGAGGGGAGGGGCGTCGAATCATTGAACTTAGTAATAAAGCCGTCTTTATTTATCGATACGGTATTAAACCGCGGATCGTCATGAAGAACCAGCGTAACCGGATGACCATGATTCAAGTGAAACTCATAAACCTTTTTCAAATCTATATCGGTAACGATGTCGCTGTTTATGACCATAAAGGGATGATCGTCCCAGAAGTCGGCAACATTTTTTATGGCTCCCCCGGTACCAAGGATTTCCGGTTCATAGCGGGTGATCACAGGAATTGCATATTTTTGTCGCGCCAGATAGGAATCTATTTTTTTATACAGATGATGGGTGTTGATGATAACCGCTTTACATCCTGCATGTTGCAGACTTAGGATAATGATATGGAGCAGAGGACGACCTGCCACAGGAAAGAGCGCTTTAGGGGTATTTTCCGTAAAGGGAAGCAGACGCGTGCCAAAACCTGCGGCAAGTATTAAGGCTTTCATTTCATTTTATGTGAAACATTGTTCAAAGGTTTAGGGTTCAAAGGTTCAGGGTTCAATGCAGAAACTAGGATTCGCCGAGTGAGCTTGTATTCAGATTAAAAGGAAAAATATGATAATATTGTAAGGACATTAACCTTGAACTGTGAATGGCTATGAAAATCATAACTTAACACCTAAAACTTAAATTGTGATGAATACGACTTTTAAGAATTCATCATAAGTAATTCAAATATTTTTGGATTGCATCAGTATAGAATTCTATTCTGTCCTTATTATCGGAACCTTTTACTCCGTTGGTTGAAAAAAAATCTATTCCGTTCGTGTAGTTGACGATGGAAAGCGCTTCTTTTCGTTCGATTTCCTTCTTTTTATACATGCGATTTCCGATGGCTTCAATTTTTTTTATACGATCTTTTGGTTTAATGGAGTTTGGTGGGTATTGCATGAAATAGTTTAATACGATCCAGTATGATTCGAAATAGGTTTTCAGGAAACTTGAAAATAATCTCAATTTTCTAAAACCCGAAGAGGTGAGATTGTATGTGTCCGGCAAGGTGGGATGAGGCATTAAAATGGTTTCATCGATAAATGTCTTTATGTTTTTACGGACAAAGGATTCCGTGGTTTTATCCACATCATATGCGAATTCATATTTAAAGAAATATTGAAGGAATTCGTAATCGGAGTGCAGATCCGAAGCCGAAAACTGAAACGTATCCTTTACAAGGATTGCAAGAGAGGTAATGGCCGCCGGGACAAAAAAGGCGATACAGTTATTTTTGTAATATTCGAGGTTTGGGCGTTTGCTCTGGTTTACCTTTAACAGGGAATCATCATAACCGGGCTTCTTGTCTTTTGTGATACGTTCGATGAATTTTCTCTGGACATAAGTGTCAAGCACATGCTCAACGGTATGAACATGATCCACAAGGAGTGTATCGGCAAGTCTGGCTTTTTGTGAAAGCAGGTGGTTCATGTATGTTTCAACATGGGATGTCAGGTGCTCAAAAGAAAAACTTTTTTTTGAACAGTTCATAAGAGCGGCGGCAACAAGGGCATGAGGCGTAACAACCGTTACCGAGTTGATGGCGTTTATAACCCTGTGACCCAGGTTTCGGCAGAAAATGTTAAACTCTTTGGATCCCATATCTTGAATGGGCGTGCCGTATTGCAACAAAAGCTCCTTTAAAGAGATGGGTTCATAAAACTGAATATAGATTCTTCCATACCTTTTTTTTAAAAATTTTCGCGCTTTAATAACTTGCAGTAAACTTTCAGGCTGTTTCTCTTTTCCTTCAACTTCATGAAGATAGGCGCTTTCCTCCAATACCGTGTCATATCCAATGAAAATAGGTGCGAAGATCATATCTTCACACGCTCTGTTTTTATAAGCATTCAAAAGGATCGAAAGGAGTCCGAGCTTGGGCAGAATCAATTTCCCGGTTCGGCTTCGACCGCCTTCAATAAAGAATTCTATGTTGAAACCTTCTGCAAGCAGATTGTGAATATATTCTGAAAAAACCTTTGAATAAAGGACTGCCCCTTTAAACGTTCGCCTTATGAAGAATGCGCCGCCGCTCCTGAATAGGGGGCCTATAGGCCAGAAAGAAAGATTTTTCCCTGCAGCAACGTGAGGACACGGCATATTGTTATGATACAAAAGATACGACAATATCAGGTAATCGATATGACTTTTGTGGCAGGGAATGAGGATTACAGGACCCTTCTGGGACATGCTTTTCACTCTGTTTAGGCCGTCTTTATCCACGGTTACCCCTTCAAACATGGTGTTCAGGACCCAGGTTATCATGGCCGAGGCTATTTTTATGATAATCATATTGTAGTTGGCGGCAATGTCATCAAGAAAATCACTCGCTTTTTTTTGTACCTTTTGAATCGGGATGTCGCGGGCTTTTGAATGATGTTCCATGAAGTTTTGAAGCCGTTCCTTTGTAAGGATGTTTTCCTTCATTTCAAGCCTTGATTTTAAAACCGGTCCCGTGATGCTCTGGCGATGACGATTGATTTGATTCAACAGATTGCGTCTTAAGGCGAGCGTCTGATATTCAATGTTTTTTTTCCGGTTTTCCGGAAGTGTCAAAAAAGTTTTGAGGTTAACCGGTTCGGATATTTCCACGAAAACCTTACCGGGATTTTTGAACAGGATCATCAGACGTCTTATTTTGCCGGGGTTTTCTTTGGTACCGAACAGAATATCTATGATGTTCGGCAACGATCGATCCGGCTTTTTATCAAAGAACATAAGCTGGGGGACAAGAAAAATGGGGCGGTCAATGGATTGCTGCATTTCGATAAGATATTGAACGGGGTCTTTTTTTGCTTTAATAAATCTTCGGTGGAAACCTTTTTGTTCGACCAGAGAAAGTAATGCCGTCCGGCTGTTCATAAGTTCTTTTCGGATATGTCCACTTGCATAAGGGTCAGGGAGTGACAGGTTGTGAAATATGTAAGAAAGGTATGAAAAAAAGATTTTTAAAAAGCGTGATACCGGCTGCCATATCATTATTTTATAGTCAAAACCGATCTGAGGATAGGGAAGGCCGTCCTGCTTAAACCGGGTATAATAGAAAAGATACAGAAAGTAGCTTTTGGGCTTTGTAACATATATAACAATCCCTTGTTTTTGAAGTTTTTTTAGATTATGGGTCTGTTCCTTGGCAACTTTTATTCCGGAAAAGAAGAGTCTAAGGATAAAGGTTGATAACATACCGATATTATCAGGTAGTTGAAAAAAATAGTGATGGTGATTGGTTTGCGAGAAAGTATCGCTCTTTTTTTTTAAGTTAGGTCTATATTTTTCAAGTTGTAATTTAATCCATTTGAACATGTTTTAAATCCGATTTAAATTTTATATTCAAAATTTTTCAAGTAACAGATATGAATTTTGATTGCAATCTTTTCTTTAGAGAAGTATAATTTTATTAAAATAACAATATAAAAATAGATGGTTATATTTTATGAGGCTGTTTTATAAGAAAGGTTTTCGATGAGAACATTAAGATTCTTATTTAAAAATTAAGCTTGCGTTACAAACTAAGTTGTGTTAATTTGCAAACTCTTCTTTTGGGATAAAGTTTTTTTTAAATAAATTTAATTAAAGGGGGATGATTTTCTATGAAAACTTTAATTGGTGGGGCGGTCGGAGCTGTATTGGGTCTCATTGGTATGTCCATATGGTGGAAACCATTTTTGCAGCTTTTAGCGGGTGCCATTCCTGTGATGCTTCTGCTTGGCGGTGGTTTGGCTCTTTATCTGGGCTTTGACGAACTCAAGGATACCTGGAAGAAAGAGGATACAACAGTTGATACTCCAACCAAAACAGATGAAACTGAAAAATACAAAGATGAAATTGACGAACTGAAAAAAGAGATCGAAACTCTTAAAACTGAAAAAGCATAATAAAGAGCTGATTCGCAAAAACACGGTACTTGTTTGACGGCAAGATGTGAGAAGGAAAAAAACGCCTTGCAACCGAATGCAAGGCGTTTATTGTTTATCTTGGGAGTCGATGGTTTTTTTTATGGCTGATGTGGCCAGAAAGTCTGCTCTTTCATTTCCCTCATGACCGGCATGCCCTTTAATCTTTATAATTTTCCGATCCTTGATTTTTAGTAAAATATTTTTTATGGATTTTATAAGATCCTGATTTTTTCTGGCTTTCCAGCCCAGGGTCAGGACCCCGTATGCATACCTGCTGTCCGTAAAAATGCGTACCGGGCGTTCGGTATCTTTTATGGCCAGAAGACCGATTCGGATCGCTTCCAGTTCCGCGATGTTGTTGGTGGCCATGCCGATATATTTTGATATCTCTTTTTCATGTTCTCCAAAACGCAGTAAAATTCCTATTCCCGATGGACCCGGGTTTCCGGAAGATGCCCCGTCCGTATAGATACAGATGGCATCCTTATATTCGGTATGATCCAAAGACTCGGTTTTTGGTTTAACCTTGGTTTTTCGTTTTTTCGGAGCGTTTTCGGTGGATTTTTTATTTTTCGTCTTTTTGGTTTCTATCTCGACCGAATCGATGGATTTGATATTTTTTGGGTTCACCCAATACTCGTAATCCTGACCCAGCTGGTATTTGATCAAAACCTTTCCGTTTTTAACAACAGGTTTTTGATCCCGGTCTGTGGCCAGCCAGACTTTATTTTTTTTAAACTGCATCCGCTTCCAGTTTGTCTCATCATCATTCATTAATTTTCACGGACCCCCGATCTCATAATCAGTAACTTCTAAATAAATTATGGATTCGGCTCACGATGATCATTGCATACACCAGAACTTATTGAGAAGTTACCATAATAAATTGTTACCTATTGATTATTAACCATGATTTATTCAACCCTGAATCTTTGAACCCTGAACGGTTACTCATTCATAAAGGTGAAACTTCCGGCTTATTTCTATAAACCCTTTAAGCTCATCAATCCATGATTTTTCTATAGTATCTATACTATCAAGGTGCTCAACACGCTGTCGTATTTTTTTATTGCCCATGATGAGATCGATAGGGTGTCTTTTAAATTCATACTCATAAGGTGGACGCTTCCATCGGAACTGATCTTTATGATGAAAAATCACCGCCTGAAGAAGCTTGAGGGTTGTGATATAGGGTTTAAACTCATACGGGTCTGTTATATGGATCTGAAATCCTTTGCACAGACTTCCTTTGAATTTGTTTGAGGTCGGCTCAAAAACAACCGGTCTAAGTGTCGCGCCCGGCAACCGGTTTTCACCCAGACTTGACAGCAACAGGGTTGTATTGATAAACGGGGCGCCAAAGATTTCGAACGGGCGGGTGGTTCCACGGCCTTCGGAAACATTGGTTCCTTCCCACAATACCTGTCCGGGATAAACCATGGCCGATACCGTCCATGGAATATTGGGGGAGGGCGGAATCCAGGGAAGGCCTGTGTTTTGGAAAAACATTTTCCGGTTCCAGCCTTTCATGGGGATAATTTCAAGATCACAGCCGATACCGTACTCATTGTTGAACAACAGAGCAAGTTCACCCATGGTAAGCCCGTGGCGCATGGGAATGGGGTATCTTCCGACAAATGAAGTGCATTCGGAAGTCAGGCAGTTCCCTTCCGTGATGCTGCCGGAAATAGGATTGGGCCGGTCAAGGACCAAGACTTTTTTACCAAACTCTTTCGCAGCCTCAAGGCAATAGGACATGGTGTAAATAAACGTGTATACCCGTGTGCCCACATCCTGTAAATCCACGATAAGCACATCGATGAGATCGAACATTTTTTTATCAGGGACGCGGGTTTTGCCATACAGACTGAACACAGGAATTTTTAATATGGGATCAGACAGATCTTCCGACTCGATCATGTTGTCCTGTTTTTCGGCAAAAAATCCGTGCTGGGGTGAGAATAATGCGTGAAGCTGACCCTCCAATTTCCGGTTGATCAATTCGCGAGCATGGCAAAAGCTTCTGTCAACCGAAGCAGGATTGCACAACAGCCCGATTCGTTTTCCGGACATCCATTTTGGAGGTGACTCGATAAATCTTTCAAGGCCTGTTTGAACATGCATAATATTATGTGTTATTAAATTCTATAACTCATTGTAATTACTAATTCCAGTTTTCTACTGCCCTGTCGGGAGAAGCGAAGCCAAGTAAGTTCAGGCCAAGGCCTCTCTTATTAGATATGAAATATGAGTTATGTCAAGTTGTATCTCCTTGTTCAATAAAGCTAAGTTGATTTGAGAGCCTAAAATCTATTGATTTCGTTTAAAAATCTGCTATAAATATTCTTCAGTTCCAGGAAGTCGGAGTGTTGGATATTAAAAAGATATGAAGTCTGATATATTTGTTAGATTGTCAATTCTGTTTTATAAAGGTGGTGCTGATGAGAAAGATTAGATTCGCAAGTATATATCTCTTTACGCTGGCCGTTGTATTCTTTGTGATAGGAATATACACAGAGTGGCACTTCATTACCTTGATCAGAAAGATAAATCATCAATCTTTGGGATATCCGGAGTATCTTCACCTTATATTTTTCTTGTTAGGATTTTTAGCACTATGTTCGATCTATTTTGCAGAAAAGATGGAAGTAAACATCCTTTCGCGAGCCAATGCCGTGATGCAAAAGGAGATCGTCAAACGGGAGAAAACCGAAGCAGCGCTCCGGAAAAGCCAAGAGAAAAACAAATATCTTTATGAAGAATCCAACCATGCGAAAGAGGTCTATCGTTCTCTTCTTCATTCATCCGCTGATGCCATAGTTATCTATGATCTGGAAGGAACCGTCAAATATATCAGTCCGGTATTTACACAAATATTTGGATGGACACTGGAGGAACTGAAAGGAAAACAGATACCTTTTCTTCCGGAATTTGAAAAAGAATCGACCATGGCAATTATCAAGGATCTCGTAGAAAAGGGGACCCCCTGCCATGGTTTTGAAACAAAACGATACACCAAAGACGGTCGTTTGCTGGAGGTCAGCATCAGTGCTTCGCGTTATGATGATCACCAGGGCAAGCCTGCCGGCACATTAGTTATTCTTCGTGATATTTCGGAAAAGAAAAAGTTTGAGGCTAAGCTGCAGTATATGGAAAGAATGGAAGCCATCGGCACGCTGGCCGGAGGCATTGCCCATGATTTTAACAACCTGATGATGGGCATGCAGGGCAATATTTCTTTAATATTATATGACGCCGATTTTTCACATCCATATCACGAACGGCTAAAAACTATTGAAAAATTGATTCAAAGCGGTTCCGAACTGACCCGTCAGCTTCTCGGATATGCCAGGAAGGGCAAATATGAGGTTAAAGCAATAAATTTAAACCAAATCGTAAAATATAATTCTGAAACGTTCGGCAGAACGAGAAAGAATATAACCATTCACAGGGAGTTCGCAGAGGACTTACTTGCTATAAAGGCCGATGAGTCTCAGATTGGGCAGGTCCTTATAAATCTTTATATTAATGCTGCGGATGCGATGCCTGACGGTGGTGAACTTATTCTGAAAACCATGAATGTTACCCACGAAAAAATGAAAAATAAGCGCTATGATCCAAAACCCGGCCGCTATGTTTTATTACAGGTGACGGATAACGGTACCGGCATGGATGAGAAAACAATGGAGCGGATTTTTGAGCCGTTTTTCACCACAAAGGAGATGGGCGGGGGTTCAGGACTCGGGCTGGCATCTGTATATGGAATAATAAAAGGCCATGGGGGATATATCGAGGTCGATTCAGAGAAAGGGCTTGGAACCACATTCAGCATTTATCTGCCGGCGTCAGATCAATCCGTGCAAAAAGCTTCGGAACCTTATGAACAAGTTATAAAGGGTGATAAAACCGTCCTGCTGGTGGATGATGAAGAAATTGTTATTGATGTGGCTGTTCAACTGCTTAAAAAACTTGGATACAATGTGATTGAGGCCGGAAGTGGAAAAGAGGCGATTCAGTTGTTTGGTGAATGGTGCGACAAAATAGACATGGTTATCCTGGACATTATTATGCCTGATATCGGAGGCGGTGAGGTTTATGACAGGATCAAGGAAATCGATCCTCAAGTCAAAGTTCTTCTTTCAAGCGGATACAGCATCGACGGTCAAGCAACCGATATACTGGAACGGGGCTGCAACAGTTTTATTCAAAAACCTTTCAACATGGCAGTTTTGTCCAATAAAATACGGGAGGTTTTGAACAAACATTAATTCCAAGAGACTCATTTCAGATCACGTGTGTTCATAACTGGCTGAAAACGGAGTAATTTATTTCGATTATTTAAAAAATGGCAGTTGACTTTCAATTATGATTATGGTTCATTACCAACTTTGGTCCGTGCCGTATTTTTACCACAAAAACACAAAAATTATAAATAAGATATTCCGTTTATGAGGCCGATCATGAAAAATATGTGCATTATCGGGATGTGCCTGGTTTTATTTTCTACACCGGTTTTGGCTGAGAACAAGTATGTCAGTGATTCAGTGAAAGTAACCATGAGGACCGGACCGGGGAATGACCGAAAAATAATATCTTTGCTCAGGGTTGGTACTAAGGTTGAGGTGGTCCAGCCGGGTGATGACTGGACCCTGGTCAGGCTGGCCAACGAAAAGGAAGGGTGGGTTATAAATCGTTTTCTTACGGATAAAATACCGAGTGACATTGAACTGAAAATATTAAAAAGCAAATACCAAGCCTTAAAGGATAGCGCCTCGCAAATGCAGGAGAAAAACAGCTTGCTGAAGGCGGAAAATAAAAAGCTAACCACAGAATTTGCTGTGAGCAGAAAAGAGCTTCAAAAGACCAGCAAAGATTATGAGGTCCTCAAAACAGAGTCCAAAGAATTTTTACAGCTTCAGTCAAAATTTAAAGCAGCGTCTTCAAAGCTTGCCGAACAGACAAAAAAAGCAGAAAAATTTGAAGATGAATTAACAAAGCTTCTCTGGAATCAGAATATTAAATGGTTTTTGAGCGGAGCAGGCGTACTTATACTCGGTTTTATCATCGGTTTTAGTGCCAAACGCCAGCGACGACGTTCATCATTGCTATAAAAAATTATACAATTAAATTCGGAGGTTGTAAATGAATAAATTAGAACTTGTTGAGGCTCTTAGAGAGGAGGCAGGGATAACGAAAAACGAGGCTGAGGTGGTTGTAAATATGGTTTTTGATGAAATGTCAAACGCCATGGCCAATGGTGACAGAGTAGAAATTCGGGGGTTTTGCTCATTTTATGTTAAACAGTATAAGGCATACAGGGGCAGGAATCCGAAAACCGGCGAAAAAGTTGAAATTAAGCCAAAAAAACTTCCGTTTTTCAAGTTCGGCAAGGAACTAAAAGAGAGGGTGGACAAATAAACAGCGCAGATAAAAGGATGTAACTCAAAAGCAAGAATCTGAAAAGAAAATCATTTCTTATTACCAAACACAAAAACCAAATACAAAACAGGTTCGAAAAAAAAGAGAGGGATAACTTTTTACGAAACCGTCAAAAATGAGCCCCAATAATTTAAAGCGTTCTAAATCTTACGCAGTTTATCCCCCTTCACGCAGTTTATCTCTCTTAAACCGGGGCGAAAACCAAAGAACTCATTACTGCCAGGGGAGCCCCGCCACTCAAACATCATGGGTTGTTACACATAACACCTAGTTAAATGACCCCAAATGGATTCCCTTGGAAGCTCAGCCGCTGCATACCGTCTTTGAAACGAAACGTTATTCTGATAATTACTATACCCTTATAAATGATAACGAAAAAACGACCCATAGGCATTAAATTAAAGTGGTTGCTTAAATGGTTTTTGCCTGCAGCTCTGCTTGTGAGTGGAAGTATACTGCTTTACTGTCTGTATCTTTCATTTCAAATCGATAAACGATTTTCCGGTCGTCGATGGAGTATTCCATCCAAGGTTTTTTCCGATGTTACCATACTATATCCCGGGCAAAAGATAAATCGAACGCTTTTTTATGAGAAACTTCATCGCCTCGGATACCGGAGAGTTTCCCATGAACCCCATAACAAGGGGGAGTTCCGTACCCTTGGCGCTTCGGTGGAGGTTTTTCTCCATGATTTTAAGATGCCATCTCTATACCGGCAGGGGATGTGTGTGAAATTAAAGTTTGTGGAGAACTTGATAGAATCCATAATAACTAAAAATAATGGGGAACCCATGCCAATTTTGGAGCTTGAGCCCGAAGAGGTAATGCTCTTTTTCGGCCATGATCGAGAACGGCGTCGGCTGGTTTCCATAAATCAGGTTCCTCAGCATGTCATCTATGCGGTTTTGGCTGCAGAAGACAGTCGGTTTTACCAGCATCGTGGACTTGATCCCATGGGAATTTTGAGGGCGCTTTATACCAATCTGCGTCACGCTTCCATACGTCAGGGCGGGTCAACCATCACTCAGCAACTGGCCAAAAACTATTTTCTTACCCCTGAGAGAACGTTGTTCCGTAAACTCAAAGAACTTTTTATGTCTCTGACCATGGAAATCATGTATGAAAAGAATGAAATTCTGGAAATTTATCTGAATGAAATCTATCTGGGGCAGAAGGCGTCGGACGCCATCAGCGGCATCGGTGAAGCGTCCTTTTTTTATTTCGATAAACCCGTGGAAGAACTTTCACTGATTGAGGGCGCAACAATAGCCTGCCTTATCAAAGGTCCCAACTTTTATTCTCCTTATATAGATAAAACACGTTGTAAGAAACGGAGAGACCTGGTGCTTTATGCTATGAAAGATAAGGGATGGATTTCCGATGAAGCGCTTGAAGACGCGTTGCTTTCCGGCGTAAACGCGGTCGGTTATGAGTCATACGGTAAAAAGGCTCCTTATTTCATAGACTATCTGGCCTATCAGTTCACAACCCTCTATTCTCCAGAAGACCTGTCGAGTCTTGGACTTTCCATTTACACGACTCTGGACACACAGGTTCAGATGGCAGCGGAAAAAGCACTGCAAAAGGGATTGGTACGGTTAGAAAAATCCAATCCTATATTAACCCGTCAAGATCCCATAAAAAAGCTCCAGGGTGCCGTCATCGTTATGCAGCCAAAGACAGGCTATATACTGGCGATGGTGGGAGGGCGCAATTACAATATAAGCCAGTTCAACCGAATTACACAGGCCCGGCGGCAACCGGGAAGTGCATTCAAGCCTTTTGTGTACGTTAGCGGATTGGATAAATTCACTCCCGCCTCAATACTGTCGAACAAACCTGAGACCTATGAGGTAAATGGAACGGTATGGGAACCGCAAAATTATGCGCCGGTTCCGGAAGAAAAAATCAGTGTGAGAAGCGCGCTGGCAAAATCGATCAATTTAGCGGCCGTTGATCTGGCCATGCGCGTTGGTCTTGATCACATCGCCGCCACGGCGAACTTATTCGGATTTTCCATACCTGCTAATCCTTACCCGTCCCTTTCGCTTGGAGCATATGAGGTAATCCCCTTGAATTTGGCACGTGCTTATTGTGTTTTTGCTGCAGATGGTGTATTACCCTTTCCGTTGTCTTTGAAAGAGGTTTTGGACGAGAACGGAAAAATTCTTGAGCAAAGGCACACGAGTATCAAACGGGTAATCTCTCCTGCCAAAGCCTTTATAATGAGTTCCATGTTGCGGAGTGTCGTGGAACAAGGAACTGCTCGCTCATTAAAGGATATGGGGATATTGTTTCCGGTGGGGGGGAAGACCGGTACAACCAGCAATTATAAAGACGCCTGGTTTGTGGGCTATACGCCGAATATCCTCGCGTTGGTATGGGTTGGATTTGATGACGGATCTTCCGTTCATGCCTCCGGCGCGGGCGCTGCTTTGCCGATTTGGGCGGAACTTATGAGTATGTTGCCACAATTTGTGTCGGGAAATTGGTTTAAAGTGCCTCCCGGAGTGGTTAAACGCACGGTCTGTTCCGAAAGCGGACAGCAGGCCGTAACAAACAGATGCCCACATCCGGTAGAAGAATATTTTTTGGCGGATAATGTTCCCGAGGACTATTGTTCGATTCATGGGTGGGTTCGACTCCGACATTTTATGAAAGGGGTTAAAGATTTTGTCAACCCGTTTTAACTTGTTGCTGATACTTTGTATTGCAGGGTTTGGATTCGGTGTCTTAGGCTGTGCTCGGGTTACGTCAACCACTTCGGCGCAACCGAGTTGGAACGATCATAAGCAGACCGGGGAGACCGGGGGTGCTCCTGTAACGCCGAGCCCGCGAGCCGTTGCCTCTTTGCGATTCACCGATCAGGGGCGACTGTTTTTGGAAAACGGCAATCCGGACGATGCAATAAGGATGTATGAAAAAGCCCTTAACCTTGATCCGGCAAACGGACCGAACTACTATTACCTGTCCGAGGCCTGGCTTATGAAGGGAAATATTGAACAGGCCGATGAATTTAACCGGCTGGCGGCAATCTATCTTGAGGGAGACGCCAAATGGATGGATCGCGTCATGCAACAAAGGGAGAGGATTAAAAAAACAACACATAAAATATGGTAAAGAATGTTGACACCTAAATTAGAATGTGGTCTTTTATTAATAAATTTTAAAGGAGGAAATCCATGAAATTACTACGGCAAAAAGCGAAACCTGTCAGTGTCTTTATGACAATCTTATTACTCCTTCTTGCAGTTCCTTATCAATCTGCTTTTGCTGCAATGATCGGCACAGAAACCGTTATAGATATGGCAAGGGGACAGGAAGCCCGTGATTGTTTGAACCGAATGATGATCCGTGAAGACGTACAGACGGCATTTACATCATACGGCATAACTCCGCTGGAGGCTAAGGCGCGTCTCGACACCCTTTCCGATGCTGAAATCATGCGTCTTTATAATCAGATGGAACAGCTTCCTGCGGGCGGAAGCGACCTGGGTACAGCCTTTATTGCCGTGGGTGTCATTTTTGTTATTCTGTTCATAACAGATCTTCTGGGGTATACCGACGTTTTTTCGTTCACCAGATAGATCAAGAAATAGCCATGGGCAACTTCTTTATCGCAACACCCTGACCTTGATTATTTTACCGGCTGTAACCGGATAGAGACCGGGGAACGGTTACAACCTTGTGAATACTGTGCAGGTTTGTCTGTAAAAAGCCTGCCGGTGTATTTTTTCTATAGCTTCAGCCAATCTTGACGGTTTCGTAAAAAGTCCAACTTCTGCGTTGTGCTGCATTTCGTAATCATTCAACGTACGAAAAGTACGCCTCATGATTACAAAATTTGCACGCCTTGAATTTGAACTTTATTTGCTCGGGTCAACCGAAAACCAAACAGGGTTTAGTAATGCCAAATTTAAGAAAAAAAAGTATGTTTAACTATTTTAAAAAGGGGGATCCCATGCTTAAAAAAAGCAAGCAGGTTGATACCGGCAACAAATCTTCTATCATCCAGGCACCGGTGGAGGGGAAAACTATTATCGGTGAACAGATTATCATCGATGGAACCATCCGTGGCAAAGAGGATTTGCTCATTGAGGGATCGGTCAAGGGGAGAATAGAAGTGGAGAGGCACCACTTGACCGTGGGTTCCAAAGGACAGGTGGAAGCCGAAATTCAGGCCGCCAACGTGACCATCAGCGGCAGGCTTGTGGGCAATATTAACGCCGCCGAAAAAGTAAAGATTACAAAGGATGCCGATTTTAACGGTGAGATTACGGCAAAGAGTATTTCGGTAGAGGACGGGGCTTACCTCAAGGCGGTTATAGAACTGAAGCGTGAGCCGCACAAGAAGCCCGTTTCAGTGGTCAAGCCCGAAGAGAAATCTGCATCAGAACCGGCAAAAGAAACGTTTACCCTGGCCGGCAAAAGCAGCAAGGGGAATTAATCATTGACCTTTTTCGCTACCTCTTCAGATCGGCCTCGTCAGGATTCAGGTCATGGGGTTAAAACGGTTGATTATACCAGCAATGTCCTGCAACTTTTTATAGAAGGTCTTGATGCCCATCCTACAGCTCAGGTGCTCGACCTTGGACCTGTGTGCCAGGAGAACATCAGGTTTTTCGCCCGGCGGGTGAAAAGGCTATATGTCTGTGACATGTTCATCCGTTTGGAACGGTGCCTTGGCAAAGGTGATCCTGTTGATCGAATCTGGCATGAACTTGACTACCCTCCTGAGAGCTTTGACGGAATCCTAATATGGGAACTTGCCGACCGTTTGGACGATGGGGAGGTTAGATCGCTGGTTAAGCTGTGTTATACACTGTTAAAACCCGGGGGCATGGCGGTTGTCCTGGTTTTGGGAGAGCAGGCGGCAAGATTAGGGGTGAACTCCTTTGTGATCGGACAGGACTTTAAAGTTCGTTTAAGGTCCCAGTATCATCTGCACCTTCCGATTCGCAGCCGTCAGAACAGAGACATTTTGGCCATGATGACGCCTTTAAAGCCGGCCAAGTCCTTTATCTGCCGCCCCGGGTTCATGGAATTTCTTTTTATACGCGACCGGTAGTCCTCGGTAAAAGGCATGTCTTACATCTATATCTTACCTAACCCGGACAAGCCGGAACCAAAAGGGATTGATAATTGAATATTGACAATTGACTATTTAAGGAAGCCATTTAATTGAATATTTGTTGTATCGCTTCGCGATGTCATTTTTATATAATTGATAGAATTCCTTAAATTTTCACTATTCAATCGTCAATGTCACACTTCCTTAAATATTCAATCTTCAATCGAAAATATTCAATTATTCACAATTAAGAAATTATACTGATTAAAAACTTTTTCCATAAAAAGCACAAAATTTATAACTTAGGTACTAATTTTCTCTTGGTGTTAGCACATAGGTCAATTTTATCCTGTCCTTTGACCCGGATGCAATTTTAAGCGATGCAGGATTGAGAGCCAGGCTAACTGTTG
>JAFDEW010000285.1 GCA_019310125.1 Deltaproteobacteria bacterium
GGTTACAGACGTTGCCAGGGCCGCGGCGCCGATATTCACCAAATTGTTTCCGATCAGGATGGAAGAAAGGAGCCGGTGAGGATCATCCTTCATACGCTTGATCAGCAGCAAAGACTTTGTTTTATTCTTGGCAAGGTGCCGGGCTTTTGTTTTGCTTATGGAAAATAAGGCGGTTTCCGCAGAAGAGAAAAAGCCGGACAACAACAATAAGATAACCAATACAAAAACCTGATTTACCATGATATATATAGATCCTGGGAAAAAATTGGGGGATAGCCGGTTGCCTCCTTGAGGGGAGGAAGTCCTTGAATTGTCTGTTTTGTATAACCTGTCACTAGTTTCTCTTGCAAAGGGGGTTGTGTCATGAGATATGGCGTTAGTTCATTAAAAATAATTTTTGTGTATTTTGTGGCAAAACTTTTTTCTTCTCGCCACAAAGTCACCAAGACACTAAGAAAGATTAACAAAATAAAATCCTTTGTGTCTTTGTGCCTTGGTGGCAAATATTTCTGGGTTCCGGCTTGTCTGAGTTGAGTAATATTCATGACATAATACAACAAAATTTTAATTTTTCAAGTAAATAAACAAGATGAGAGAGACCTCCTCTGATTCATGCATAAACCAAAAGATATAAAAGAATATATACAATCGCTGATGGCTTCGAAACGCCTTGGGGATCAGGTGGTTCATCATATGGTGATCCCCGACCATGCGCCTGTCCTGTCAAAACCCGGGAAACCGTGGCCCGAACAAATAAAAACCATCATAAAATCAGCCGGAATTCATGATCTCTACCAGCACCAGGCAGATGCCGTTGATGTGATAAGATCCGGCCGGCATATTGTTGTTGCAACGCCTACCGCCAGCGGAAAAACCCTTATTTACAATCTTCCCGTGCTGGAAAATGTGTTGAAAAATCCGGAATCCAAGGCCCTTTATATTTTCCCTTTAAAAGCGCTTGCTCAGGATCAAATGCGTACGTTTAAAGAAATGACGGGAACTCACGGGCTCGTAAAAAAGCCAACCATTGAGATTTATGACGGAGACACTACGGCCTGGCATCGCAAACGAATACGGGAGTCCACGCCCAATGTTCTGTTAACAAATCCTGAAATGATTCACCTGTCACTGCTTGCGCATCACCATAAATGGGCCGATTTCTTTCGCGGCCTTGATGTGGTGGTGGTGGATGAGGTTCATACGTACCGGGGGATCATGGGGTCGCACATGGCCCAGGTGTTCCGGCGGCTTCGAAGGATATGTTCCTTTTACGGAACGGATCCAATATTTGTTTTTTGCTCTGCCACGGTGTCCAACCCCTCCCAGCTTGCCCAAGAACTCACCGGGCTTACCGTGGATACCATCACAAAAAGCGGTGCGCCCATGGGCGCAAAGCATCTTGTATTTATGAATCCGGTTCAAGGACCGGCCCAGACCGCCATACTTTTACTCAAAGCAGCACTTCATCGCGGGTTGCGAACCATCGTATATACCCAGTCAAGAAAACTTACCGAATTAATTGCCATATGGGCGGGGAGTCAATCCGGGGCATTTGCCGGCCGTATCAGCGCGTACCGTGCGGGATTCCTTCCTGAGGAACGAAGGGACATCGAAGCACGACTTGCCAAAGGCGAGCTTTTGGCGGTGATATCCACCAGCGCGCTGGAGCTGGGTATCGATATCGGAGATCTGGATCTTTGTCTGCTGGTTGGATATCCGGGTTCGGTTGTGGCCACGTGGCAGAGAGGCGGCAGGGTAGGGCGCAGCGGTCAGGATTCGGCGTTGGTTCTTATTGCCGGGGAGGACGCCCTGGATCAGTATTTCATGCGTCATCCCAAAGAATTTATGAAACAAGAACCCGAAGCCGCGGTGGTAAATCCCTACAATACGGATATTCTGTCAAAACACCTAATATGCGCGGCCGCGGAACTGCCGCTGAAAACCGATGAACCGTTCATGGCCCATGAAACCGTCCAAAAAACAGCGTTGAACCTGGAGTTTGAGGGTAAACTTTTACGGAGCCAGGACGGCAAAGAGCTGTATTCCAGCCGGCGTGCCCCCCACAGGCATGTGAATCTCAGAGGAACGGGCAGCCAGTATAATATTGTCAGCAGCAAAACCGGTCAGAGCATGGGAGAGGTGGACGGGTTCAGGGCCTTCAAGGAGACCCACCCGGGAGCCATTTATCTTCATAAAGGGGACACGTTTCTTGTGGACACTCTTGATCTGGATACAAGAACCGTAAAAGTCTCCGCAGCCAAGGTCGATTATTACACCCGGGTAAGATCCAATAAAAATACTGAGATACTGGATATATATGAACAAAAAAAAGTATGTGGAACAATAGCTTATACCGGACGACTTAAAGTTACGGATCAGGTAACCGGATATGAAAAATGGCGAATACATGCCAGAAAAAGGTTGGGGATCGTGCCCCTGGATCTTCCTCCCCTTATTTTTGAGACCCATGGGCTGTGGTTTAAAATTCCCCTTGGGATTCAAAGGCAGGCCGAAGAAAAATATTTGCATTTTATGGGAGGAATTCATGCCATTGAACATGCGGCCATTGGTATTTTTCCGCTTCTGGTAATGGCGGATCGCAATGATCTTGGCGGTATTTCTACACCGTTTCATCCCCAAATCGGCGGTGCTGCGGTGTTTATTTATGACGGGGTTCCGGGCGGGGCAGGGCTGAGCAGATACGCATTTAAGCAGGCCAAGAAACTTCTTGAGAGCACCCTTGGGGCCATCAGCGCATGTCCCTGTGAATCGGGTTGTCCTTCCTGCGTGCATTCCCCAAAATGCGGTTCCGGCAACAGACCCATTGACAAAGCCGCTGCAAGATTCATTCTTGAAAAAATCATAAGGGGTCGCGAGGTAAAAACCCGGGTTCAAAAAAAGTCCGAAACCGTAACCAAAGGATTTCGGAAAAGTGGGGCTGCAAAACCCGATCCGGAGAAAATTGAAGCAAAAAAAGCCAATCAAAACATTCACTTTGGGGTACTGGACATAGAGACCCAGCGGTCCGCGCAGGAAGTGGGCGGATGGAACCGGGCGGATTTAATGGGGATCAGCTGTGTGGTGGTATATGATTCAAAGCACGATAAGTATTTCGAATTTTTGGAGGATCAGGTTCCTTCGCTTATCGATCATCTTAAAAAATTAGATCTGGTTATCGGTTTCAACATCAAACGGTTTGATTTTCTAGTGCTTTCCGGATATTCGGATTTTCATTTCAAAAAACTCCCGACCCTTGATATTTTGGAAGAGGTGCATGATCGTCTGGGTTACAGACTGTCTTTGGATCACCTTGCCAGAGCGACTTTGGGGAAAGAAAAGACGGCAGACGGTCTTCAGGCCCTGCGCTGGTGGAAACAGGGACGGATTCGTGAGATTATCGATTACTGCAAAGTTGATGTAGAAATTACCAAAGATTTGTTTCTGTACGGCAAAAACAATGGGTATTTGCTTTTTAACAACAAGGCAAAAAAGACGGTTCGGGTGCCTGTAAAATGGTAAAAGAGTCTCGACTTAAGCTTAACAACGTAAAATTTGATTTGTTGTTTATTTTTACATTGAAAACCTGATCCTTTGGGCCAAGCCTGTCCCGCATTGCGGGAGTCAGAGATAGATGGCTCTGCCTTGGCAGTTTTGTGTCTAAAATCACAAATTACAAGCACCAAATTACAAATAAATCTCAAATTCCAAATCACAAATTCAAAACCGGTGCAACGCATAGCGCAGATGCTTGCGCCGCGTGAGCGATTGTTTTTTTTGTTTGGGATTTTGAATTTAGGTCACGCGCAGCGCAGGCGCTTGCGCCGCGTGTTGTTATTTATTTGTTTTTTGGGATTTGTTTTTTGGGATTTCAATAAATCAATGAACTTCCAACAAAGCAAATCCCCTCTGGGCCAGGATTCTTTACGCAAAGATAGGGATTAGGTTTAATATCCCACATAATGAAACGGCTCAATCTCGGAAAGCTGCTGGGGTGTAAGAGTTTTGAATCCCGATGCTTCA
>JAFDEW010000286.1 GCA_019310125.1 Deltaproteobacteria bacterium
CTTTATTAGCGATGCGTATAAAGTGGTGGATGACCCTGATATTGATATCATTATCGAATTGATCGGGGGAGAAGGGATTGCCAGAGAACTTATTTTAAAAGCCATCGATACGGGTAAACAGATTGTTACCGCAAACAAGGCGCTGCTCGCCGTGCATGGCAATGCCATATTTAAGGCCGCAACCGACAAAGGGGTTGATCTGGCTTTTGAAGCCGGCGTGGGCGGCTGCTTGCCCATCATCAAATCTCTGCGGGAATCTCTGGTGGGAAATCATATAAAATCCATGGCCGGCATCCTTAACGGTACGTGTAACTACATTCTCTCCAAAAGCACGGATGACGGCATCAGTTTTGAAACCGTGCTGGCCGAAGCACAAAAAAACGGGTATGCCGAAGCGGATCCGAGCCTGGATATCGAAGGCATCGACACCGCGCACAAACTTGCCATTCTCACCTCCCTTGCCTACGGCATGGAGATTAATTTTAAGGATATATATATCGAGGGCATCTCTAATATAGACCCCATGGACATCGATTTTGCCGGACAGTTCGGGTACAGGATCAAGCTTCTGGCCATCAGCAAAAACATGGGCGATGCTATAGATGCAAGGGTGCATCCCACCATGATTCCTTTTGACAATCCCCTTTCCAGTGTCGGCGGCACCCTCAATGCCGTCACCATCTCCGGTGATGCCATCGGTAATATGATGCTTTACGGACACGGAGCCGGGATGATGCCCACCGCCAGTGCCGTGGTCAGCGACACGGTCGATCTGGCCCGCAACCTGTTAACCGGATCAAGAGGCCGGGTTCCGTTACTTTCATACCAGATGAATAATATCCGGAAAATTCCCGTTATGCGGGTTGATGAAATCAGAACGAATTATTATTTCAGGTTTGCCGCCATAGACCGGCCCGGCGTATTGTCAAAAGTATCGGGCATTCTGGGTAATTATGATATCAGCATAAAATCGGTGCACCAGAAAGGACGAAAAACCAAAGGCTCTGTACCCATCGTCATGCTCACCCATCTTGCCAAAGAAGCTGATGTGCAAAAGGCGTTGTCCGAAATTATTAATCTCGACGTTGTAGATGCCAAACCTGTTCTCATAAGAATAGAAAATGAAAACCAAGAAGATTGAATGTGAGGTGCCATGCATATTGCCTGCTGCGACATGGAAGGAATATTTGTACCGGAAATATGGATAAATGTAGCTGAGAAAACAGGAATTAAAGAACTCAGGCTGACAACGCGGGATATATCGGACTACGATGTCTTAATGAAACGACGTCTCGCAATCCTTGATGAAAACCGACTCAAAATTCATGATATCCAAGCGGTTATCGCCACCATGGACCCACTTGACGGGGCATTGGAATTTCTTGACTGGCTCAGGTCACGCATTCCGGTCATCATTGTTTCCGATACATTTGACCAGTTTGCGGGTCCTTTGATGCAAAAGCTCGGGTGGCCCACCCTGTTTTGTCACACGTTATCCATAAATCCCGACGGTTCCATTGCCGGGTATAAATTAAGACAGCAAGACAGCAAGCGGGAAGCGGTGATTTCGTTAAAAAGGCTGAAATACGACACCATCGCTGTGGGGGATTCTTACAATGACATAACCATGCTAAAACAAGCCGATAACGGCATTCTTTTTGATCCGCCTGAAAATGTAAAAAATGAATTCCCTGACTTTCCGGTAACCTACAGCTATGACGATCTGAAACATATTATGCAACAAATTTTAAATAAACAGAACAACCCAAAAACATAAAAATCTGCCACAAAGTCACCAAGGCACAAAGGTTAAATTTTCATTATTTTTTTCGTGCCTTGGTGCCTTAGTGGCAATGAAAAAAGTTTTTCCACAAAACAAACGAGATTTATAACTAAGGGATTAAGTATTTCGGGTTAAAAGATTACGGAAAATTTTATGATTACCCACACAACCACATGCCGGGTCATATACGGTGATACGGACAAAATGGGATTTGTTTATCATGCCAACTATTTTCGCTGGTTTGAAAGCGCTCGCTCCGAGATGTTCAGGTATTTGGGGGTGCCCTATAAATCCATCGAATCCAGGGGATTTTTTCTCCCCTTATCCGAGGTTCACTGCAAATTCAACTCTCCGTCCCAATACGACGATATTCTACTTATAGAAGCTTCACTTGACACTCGTTTCAAGGGAGGCATGAAGTTCGATTACCAAATTTTTAGCGAAGACGGTACCCAGCTCCTTGCCAAAGGATATACAAAACATGCGTGTGTGGACGCTAACGGCCGGGTGGTGCGCCCGCCAAAATTTTTGATGGACGTTGTTGAAAAGTATCGCGAATCCAATTGATGGCAAAGTAAAAAGTCCAACTTCTGCGTTGCGCTGCATTCCTCGTCACTGCGACGTAATAAAAATACGTCTCGTTCCTCGGAATTTGCGCGCCTTGAATTTGGAGCTTTTTACTTTGCCATCAAAATCTAACTCTTTACGAAACCGTCAATTAATACGATTTTCCAGTGAATACCATGCCTATTGATATTTCAAAATTCGACGGATGCCATCTGCTTGTTGTGGGGGATTTGATGCTCGACGAATATCTCTGGGGTGACGTGGATCGCATATCCCCGGAAGCCCCGGTTCAGGTGGTCTCCATTAATAACGAAGACTTTGCTCTGGGAGGTGCCGGTAATGTCGTAAACAATATCGTGGCGCTTGGCGCAAAAGTCTCCGTAGTGGGCGTGATTGGTACGGGCCGAAACGGAGAACTGCTTCTCAATAAGTTCAACGAACTCGGCGTTGACACAACAGGTATTATCGAAGAACCTGGCCGGACCACCACCCAGAAAACCCGAATTATCGCCGCCAATCAGCAGGTACTCAGAATCGACAGAGAAACAGACAAAACAATATCAGATTCAACCATAAACAAGATGACAAGGTTCATGGAAGATAACATTGCCCATGTTGATGTGGTATTGATTTCCGACTACGGAAAGGGTCTGATTACCAAGGACCTGCTGTCACGAGTGATTTCATGCGCACAAACACACAAAAAAATGGTCTTTGTGGATCCCAAAGGGCTCGATTTCTCGAAATATTCAGGAGCATCCCTGCTCACACCCAATAAAAAAGAAGCGGCCCTGGCGTCGGGAGTTGATATTGTCAATGAATCCTCCCTTGAAATAGCGGCAAACAAAATTCTTCACAACATCCACCTGGATAAGCTTCTCATCACCTGCGGAAAAGAGGGTATGGTTTTGTTTGAGAAAAATAGATCCCCTTACCGAGTCAGGGCAGAGGCACGTCAGGTTTTTGATGTTTCAGGGGCCGGTGACACGGTTCTCGCCGTCCTCGGTCTGGCCGTCGCGTCCGGACTTTCAATCAAAGACAGTGTGTCTGTTGCCAATACCGCCGCCGGAATCGTTGTGGGCAAGGTCGGAACCGCAACCGTGTCAAAACAAGAACTCGCTTCGGCCTTGAAAATCGTTATGGGCAAGGTGGGAACCGCACCGGTGTCCGATCAGGAACTCGATTCGGCAGTTAAATCGGATGATAATCGCCTGCCGTCTAAATACAAAGCCTTGCCTGAGCTTCCGTCGCTCATCGGAGAACTCAAGAAAAAAGGAAAGCGGATCGTTTTGACCAACGGCTGTTTTGATCTTTTGCATGTGGGCCACATCCTGCTCTTCTCCGCGTCAAAGCAGTTGGGAGACATCCTTATCGTTGCCATCGACGACGATGAGTCTGTAAAAACATTGAAAGGACCGGGAAGACCTGTACTGAATTCAAAAGAACGGGTCAGGATTTTAAGTGCACTGAATGCTGTGGATTACGTTGTGGTTTTTTCCTCCCAAGAGCTAATCAAACTTATTGAAACCATACAACCGGATGTGCTGACCAAAGGCTCAAATTATACATCAAGGGAAGTTTTCGGACGCGAACGGGTTGAACAGCTGGGGGGACGCGTGGTTTTGATTCCGGTTTCAGAAGATATTTCATCCACCCGAATT